>CADAAJ010000014.1 GCA_902785855.1 uncultured Methanobrevibacter sp.
GTTGCTTCAGCAACAAGTTCTTGGTCTTCTTCACTAGCTCCCAATTCTTTTAATATTTCTTTTACAAGAGCCATTTCTTTATCTTTCATTATTTTCATTTTTCTCCTCCTAGTATTCAATCACGTCATTATTAAAAGTTTTCACTGTAATTTTATCATTATCAGTTACTTTACCAATAATTTGGCATTTACAATATTCTTTTAGAGTATTCATTATGTTGTCAGCTTCTTTTTCATCACAAATAACAACAAATCCTACACCCATGTTGAAAACTTTATACATTTCTTTAATATCAACATTTTGCTCATAAATTAATTTAAATATTTCTGGAACTTCTGGTAGATTATTAATTTCATAACCTACACCTTTTTTCAAACGTCTGAGGTTTGTAAATCCTCCTCCGGTTATATGTGCAAGTCCATTAATATCATATTCTTTTTCAAATAATGCAACAATAGGTTTAACATAAAGTTCTGTTGGTCTAATTAATTCTTCACCAATTGTAGTTTTACCATTTGGCATTTTATCATTAATATCTAATTTAGCATCATCAAACAGTGCTTTTCTTGCTAAACTATATCCATTAGAATGAATTCCATTACTTTCAATACCTATTAATACATTTCCTGGACTTATATTTTCTCCAGTTATGATTTTATCAATATCTACAAATCCGATTCCGGTACCTGCAAGATCAAAATCTTTAATGATTCCAGGTAATGATGCTGTTTCTCCTCCAATTATTGCAATTTTTGATTCATTTGCACCTTTTACAAGGCCTTCAGCAATTTCTGCAGCTCTTTGAGGATCAGGTTTTTCAACAGCAAGGTAGTCTACTAATGCTATTGGTTCTGCACCAACACATAAAATATCATTAACTACCATTGCAATACAGTCAATACCTACAGTATCGTATTTGTTCATCATTTCAGCAATTAAAATTTTACTTCCAACACCATCAGTACTCATTGCAATAGCTTTGTCACCTAATTTAACTAAAGCAGCATAATGACCACTGTCGGTGATTATATCTCTACATTCTAATGTTGATTTAAGTTTATCTGCTAATTTTGATACAGTTGCAGCTTCTAAATCAATGTCTACACCAGATTCTGAATAAGTAACCATTTTTTACACCCTATTGTTTATCTAAAGTAATTATTTAATTAGTAATATTTTTGTTTTATATAATATATAATTCTTTAATGTATTCTTACACAATCTAAATTAATTGGAGTTTTAGTTTCGATTTTATAACTTCTGTGGATTGATGAAGCTAAATCTACTGCCTTATATGGATCTCCATGGCAGGTTATTACTTTGTCAGGTCTTGGATTAAGTCTTTTCACATATTCCATTAGTTGTCTTCTATTTGAGTGTCCACTAAATCCATTAATTGTTTTAACTTCCATTTTAACACAGAATGGTCTTGTTCTTCCATCTTCATCTTCAAGAGGAATTTCTTTCCATCCTTTTTGGACTCTTCTTCCCATTGAACCTTCAGATTGATATCCTACAAATATTAATGTGTTTCTTTCATCTTCACATAACCATTTGAAGTATTCAACTGAATTTCCTCCAGTTAACATACCTGATGTTGATAAAATAATGGCAGGTTCTCTACTTTCAACAATTTCTTTTCTTTGATCGTAATTTTGAACCTTTTTAAACATATCTGAAACAAATGGGTTTCTACCCATATGGAAGATTTGGTCTCTTAAATCTTTACTTAAATATTCTGGTCTTGCAGTGTGAATTGCAGTTGCTTCCCAGATCATTCCGTCAATGTAAATAGGAACTTCTTCAATTAATCCGTGTCTCATATATTCTTCTAAAACAACCATAAGTTCCTGTGCTCTTCCTACTGCAAATACTGGAACTAATATTTTTCCACCACGTTTAAGTGTTTTGTAGATTGTTTTCATCATTTCTTTTTCTGCATTATTTCTTGATGGTTGGACATCTTCTCTTCCACCATATGTACTTTCCATTATTACAGTTTCAGCACGTGGGAAACGTATGGTTGCAGGTTCAAGTAATCTTGATGGTTCATATTTGAAATCTCCAGTATATACTAAATTATGAGCTCCGTCTCCAATATGCATGTGGGAAATTGCTGAACCTAAAATGTGTCCTGCATTGTGAAGTGTTAATCTTATATCTGGGGATATGTCAGTTACTTCACCATAATCCAATGTGATTGTATTTTTAATTGCTTGTTTAACATGTTTTGATGTGAAAGGTAATGGATTACCTTCTCTGTGAGCAATATCTAAGTGGTCAAATTGTAATAATGTTGTTAAATCTCTTGTTGGGGTTGTACAGTATACTGGTCCTTCATATCCGTAATGGTAAAGGTATGGTACAAATCCACAATGATCTAAGTGAGCATGAGATATAATAACTGCGTCTAATTCTTCAATTGAAAATTCTGGAGCATTTAAGTAAGGAAATGCATTTTTATTATCGGATGCTGCAACATTAACTCCACAATCTAATAAAACACGACTATTTGGTGTTTGTAAAAGCATGGATGAACGTCCTACTTCTTTAAATCCGCCCATTGAGGTAACTCGGGCCCAATCATTTGGATATTTACTTCCTTGGTGAATTTGACGTCCAAGACGTTGTAATAATTTTTTCCTATCTTTACTACTGTTCTTTTGAATAGTTCTAATTTTTCCAATAATGTCTGAACTAATTGGAGGGGTTCTTAATATTTTAGGTGCCCATCCAGTATTTTTAACAATACTTCTTGATGTTACACCATATTTTCCAATAACAAGACCTGGTTTTTTAGCAGTAATTACTACTTCACAAGTAACAGTATCAAAGTAAATATCTGTTATTTCAGCTCCTTCTGGAACAATTTCATGAATTTTATTAATTGTGTCTTCTGGTTCAAGTAAAGCACTTTTGTCAGATCTAATAATAATTCTTTTTCTAAGTTCTTTAGCAAGTGACCTTATAAGATCACCGTTTTCAGTTATAATTTCTGGATTTTTAGTATAAACTACTACTTCAGGTCCTTCAAATTCAACTTTTGAAACCTGAATTTCATTAGGTAGTTTATCTAAAATCTCTTTTTTAATTTCATCTAAAATATCTGAAGTCATATAATCCCTTCAAAAAAAGTGAGTGTATAGAATAGTTTGTAAACGCTATAAGCTATAATTAGTTAAATTTTACAAACCATTTACACTTTTTATATTAAAAAAATAGTTAGTTATGAAAAATTAGTTTAATTATATTTTATCAAGAATCTTATTAATTTTTTCATTGTCTAACATTTCAAAGCCATCTTTATCTACTTTAGCAACTAAATATCCATTACCTGAAAATGTGTCACGTTCAGCAGCTGCTCTAATGGCTCTTATTGCAATTTCAATTCCTTCATTAGTTGTTAAGTCATCTCTAAATCTGTCTTCAAGAACACCGTATGCTACGATGGAACCTGATCCAGTTGAGATATAAGTATCTTCTATCATACCACCAGCTGGGTCTAATGAATAAAGTGAAGGTTTATCTCCATCCATTCCTCCAAGTAATGTTTGAACATACATTGGTCCTGAACGTAATATGTTTGCAGTTAATGATGCAGCTGCTTTAACACTGATTTCATCATTATTTCTCATTTGATATAATGATACTTCTGCTTCAATAACTTTCATTAAACTTTGAGCATCTCCAACGGAACCAGCTATGGTTGTTACAATATGATCGTCAATTTTAAATATTTTTTCTGCAACTTTATGAGCTACAAGGTTTCCCATACTAGCTCTTCTTTCGCTTGCAAATACAACTCCGTCTTTACAAGTAATTCCAACGGTTGTTGTACCTTCTAATATTTTATCATCCATTTAAATACACCTCATATAAGTATTTAAAATATATCTTATTTCAACTACTCATAGGTTAATACAACAAAATAAATTAATTTTTAATTAATTTTATTTAAAATCAGAATCAATTAATTAGTATAAAACTAACAATATTAATATTTGCTATTAGAATATATAAACTTTTCTTTTAGAGGTGTGTTAATGAAATATAAAAAAATTGGTGATATCTTAATTTTAGATAATAATTCCTCACAGGAAGATTATGAATCATTATCTAAAAAACATAATGTTAAAACAATAATGAAAATTGACCATATTGAAGGAACTAAAAGAGAACCAGTTTTCAAAATTCTTTATGGTAATGATACACAGACAATAAATAAAGAAAATGGATGTTTATTTAAACTGGATTTGGCGAAGGTGATGTGGTCTAAGGGAAATAATAATGAAAGATTAAGAATAGCTAAATTGGTTGAAGATGATGAAACTGTATTGGACATGTTTGCGGGTATTGGTTATTTTTCTATTCCTATTGGTGTGCACTCAAATGCAGAAAAGATCATATCAATTGAAATTAATCCAAATTCTTATAATTTTTTATGTGAAAATGCTAAATTAAATAAATTAGATAATCTAATTCCTGTTTTAGGTGATTGTATGGTCGAAACTCCTAAATTTAAAGCAGACAGAATTGTTATGGGTTATGTTAAAACAACTCATCACTATCTTAATGTTGCAATTAATAGTTTAAATAAAGGTGGAATTATCCATTATCACGAAACGGTTCCAGAAAAATTAATTGATATAAGGCCTATTGAAAGGATTAAAAATGAATCTGGTAATCGGGATGTTGAATTGTTGAATTTAACAAAAATAAAAAAATACTCTCCTGGAGTATGGCATGTTGTTGTTGATGCTAGGATAAATTAGATATTTTATTTAAAATTTTTTCATTTAACCAGATATCATTAATGTATTTTTCATAAACACACAATCTTTCAACCAATTCAAATCCTGCATCTTTTGTAAGATTTTCAAGTTCATCAATTCCTGGCCATGGTGATGTAATATTCACAAAATCCGGGCTAACTGGTGAAACTCCTCCCCAGTCATCTGCACCGCATAATAAAAATATTTGTGCGGTGTCTTTGTTTAAATTAGGAGGTACCTGAATACTAACATCAGTATCTTTAAACACCAAACATCCAGCAATAACAGTTCTAATCATATCTAAAAAATTAGGTTCTGGGAAGTTTTCCATTTCAATACCTGGTATTGGGGTAAAATTTTGAATAATGACTTCTTGAATATGTCCATATTTATCATAAATTTCTCTAATTTTTAATAATGAATCAGCTATTTCCTCTTTTGTTTCACCAATTCCAATTAATATACCAGTTGTGTATGGAATTTTAAGTTTTCCAGCATTTTCGATAGTCTCAATTCTTAATTCCGGATTTTTTCCTGGACTTTTTTTATGTGCTGGTAAATCCATTAATCTTTTTGATGAATTTTCAAGCATTAATCCCATTGAAGCATTTACTTCTTTTAGTCTTTTTAAATCTTCATAACTATAGTTTCCACCATTTGTATGTGGTAATAGGGTGGTTTCATCTAAAGTCATTTGACATATATCAACAACATAATCTGTCATTGTTTCATATCCGTATTCTTTTAATTTTAATTGTACAATTTCTTCTTCATCTGCATCTTCACCAAAAGCAAACATAGCTTCTTTACATCCATATTCTTCAGCTTTTTTCAAACTTTCTAATATTTCTGTTTTACTTTTTAAAATTATTGCTTCTGGATTAGTAGAATCCTTTTTAAAATTACAATATCCGCAGTCATTTCTGCAGATTTCAGTTATTGGTATAAAAATATTTTTAGAATAAGTAATAAGATTATTCTCCTTATTTTCAGTTTGAGACATGTATTTTACAATGTCATGTCTTGTTGAATTTAAAATTTGGAGAATATCTTTTTTATTTAATTTAGGCATATTATTCTTCACGTTTTGAAACAGTAACTTCTACATATAATGGTGGAAGTTCGTGTTTATCTTCCCATATAGCTATTACAACATCATAAGATGGAAGTTCAAATACTTTGTATTCGACTACAAGACCCATGGACTCTAATTCTTCTTTCATTCTCATAAATCCATGTTTATCTATGGAACTTGTAATTTCTTCATTTTCTTTGATATGTTTGTCACCGGATTTTAATATTTCAGTAATTGTATCTGATGTTGCATCTATTTCTTTTCCACCTATGATTTCCCCGATTTGTGAAAGTTTTGATTGAAGTTCGTTAATAGGTAGGACTTTCCTAGATTTTCCTCTTACAATTAATATATTGTCATTGTCTATTGCAGGTTTTGAACCTTTAAATGAGTCAAAAAAGCCCATTACATCTCCTGCAATTTCATAAGTTTTCTTCATTAAATCAGATCCTACATATTTAATTCAGATTTTAATTCACCAAGGGTGGTTACTTTTTCTGCAAATGCGTTGTGTCTGTGAATACTTTCATGATTTTCTTGACGTGATGTTATTAAAGTGTCGTCTGGAAAATCAGAGTACAAATTAACTATTTTTTCCATCATGTTTCTAACACAATCTTCAACAAAAACAGGTTTTCTGTGTGCATTCATAACAGTTGCATTTTCATCTGGTCTTTTAAGTAATTCACATACTGGTGAACTCATTGAACTTTCAATAATATCAATGATATCTTCTGCTTCAACTTTTTTGTTTTCAGGAACTTCGATTAATAGTGTTCCAACACCTCTTTGGTTGTGTGAAGCAAAAGTTACAGTATCTAATACTTTTTGAGTGGTTTCTTCATCTAAAAATTCTAATAATTTATTTTTATCTGATTCTCTTACAGATTCTTGTGCACAAGGGCAAACTGTCATTCCAATTACTTCTGCACCAATACTTTTTCTAATTTCAATATTCCCATTTTCATCTCTAAATCCAATAGCTTTAGCTTTTAGTTTAGCTGTTTCCTGGGCATTATTCTTGGTTACAGGGGATGTTCTCATAAACATGAAATCTGTTGTCATTGAAATTTCAACACGTTTAGCATATTCATGTTTACTCATCATTTTATCAACTATTTTTGCACACAATGATTCAACATCAACAGTTGAGTCTTTAGCTACAGTTTCGAGAACTTCACTAATAGCTTCCGGGTTCCTAGACATATGCACTCCTTTTTGGTCATTTGGTAAATCTACAAATGCATCAAAGGTTGGCAATAGAATTATAGGTCTTTTTTTTGTTCTGTCTAATTGTAATAATTTTTTTACTCCAGTAACACCTACTCTTGTGAGTTTGATAGGTATATTTGGAGCATCGTCTTGAGTATCGGGTAAGCAAACTGCCAATTTAATAACCTCATATTTAATTAATAATATTTAATATTATTATTTCACTTTATTTATATATTTGTTATAAAAATCTAATTTTTTTGTAAAATTAATATAATATAGTAAAATATTTATTACATCATTTTGTATAAAACATTATTTTGTTATAAAAAAATTTAAAAAAAAATAAATTATAAGATGTTAGAAGATCCCATATCTTCTTTAATAACATCTAATACAGTTTGAGTATAAGTTCTTTCTATAATTGGGTCTTTTAATAATTCTTTAATAAATCCATTTAATTCGTTGGTGTTTCTGAATTTAGCAATTAAAAATGCATCATATTCTCCAGTAACATCATAAATTCCAACAACATTTTTATTAAAGAATGTTTTTTCTTCCCAATTTTTAAGTTTACCACCTTTAACTCTAACACCGATGATTGTAGTTAAAACGAATCCTAATTTTTCATGGTCTATAACTGGTGAAAATTTTTTAATTACACCAGATTTTACCATTTTGTCAATACGATTGTGAACAGTTCCAACAGAAACATCTAAACTACGTGAAATTTGTCTGTATGATGTTCTTACATCTTCATTAATGATTTTGAGTATATTAACATCGGTATCATCTAATTTTACAACATTATCTTTAGTTTTAACCATACTTTTTCTCCATTCAATTGTTATAATAAAATAACTTGTTATATTATACTAATCTTTTTTATATTATTTAAACTTTATATTATTTTAACATATTTTTGGAAAAATTTATAATTTTTTGTAGTACCGATGTTACAATATAAAATTATTATAAAATTAATTAATAATTATTTTTTAATATTATGTATTTAATATGGAATATGAATATTATTGAATATTTTATAATTTTTGTGTGAAATTATAAATTTATTTAGATAAATTATTCAAAATATCTTTTATTTCATTAATTTTAGCATCACATTTGATTCCTAGAGGATTATAATGTGTTTTTGTAGTTAAATAACCTTCATTTTTGAGTTTATCAAAAATTAAGTCAAGTTTAGGTGCACTAATCTTTAAAGATTTGCATATTGCATGTGCATCATAAAAAGTTGCTGGGCCATCTGATTCTTCAAGGCATAAATTCAATAATTTTAATGCTTCTTTTTTAGTATTTATTTTTTTATTTTCAGTTTCATCAATCATTAATTTTATAAATTCACTATCTTGAAGGTCACCTAACCATAAAGGACCGGCATGAATTAATTTTTCACCGCAAACAGGACATTTATCATCTATTACTGTTGCAAGACCTTTTGAAGTTTGGCGGTGTAGACAATGTTTACAATGACTAATATATCCAATATTTTTTAGTGATTTGTCACATTTTTTAGGGCCTTTTTTAACTTCTATGTATAATCTCATATAATGTTCAGTACTATGGGACATTTTTACTTCAATATATTTTCCATATTTTGAAAGAGTTAATGCAACAAAACCTGCTAATATTCTAATTCCTGTTTCGTGACAATATTCACTTTTATATGGTTTTGCATTATATTTCCTAATGCAGGGAGCTTGATAAGTTCCACATAATGCAGAGGTATCTGTTGCAGTAACACATAAAAGAGAATTTCTGCGTGCACAATATCCTGCAGAATCAATGAATGGAGAAGGTGTTCCAAAAGGATCTATATCAATAACATCAAATTCTCCTCTTTTTAATCTTAAAAACATACTTGCATCATGTTGTGAAATTTCGATGTTATCTAAATTATTCAAATCAATATTGTGCTGTTCATAATAATTTGCTGTTTCACTTATATCGTTAATATAAACATGTCCAACACCATCAATCTCATTTTTATAACGAATTCCTCTAATACCACTTCCACCAAATAAATCACAAATATCTATTTCTCTTTGTTCTTTTTTTTGGAATGCTTGGATTGCAAGTATTGATAAATCTCTATTTAATTCCATATGAGGGTTATAAAAAACAGGTGCTTCAGATGATACTTTTTCAAATTCCGGAAATTCGATTTTTGTCAATCCTTCTTCAATTCTTTTAATTTTATAATTTTGCATTAATTATCACGCATTTTTTTTAATAATTATGTAATGTTTTAAATATTATTAGATTTAAATATTATTATAATATACAATGGTGATATAAATGTCAGATATTAAAGTTCCTATTGCAAAGCCAATCATTGGAGATGAAGAAATAGATAATGTAGTTGAAGTTTTAAAATCAGGGATGATTGCTCAAGGTCCAAAAGTTGAAGAATTTGAGCAAAAATTTGCTGATTGGGTTGGAGCTGAATATGGTATAGCGGTTAGTTCAGGTACTGCTGCTTTACATGTTGCTTTACTTTCATGTGATATTGGTGTGGATGATGAAGTAATTACCTCTCCATTCACTTTCATTGCAAGTGGGAATTCTATTTTATATACTGGTGCAACTCCTGTTTTTGCTGATATTGATTTAAAAACATATACATTGGATCCTAATTCAATTGAAGATTTAATCACTGAAAATACTAAAGCTATTATGCCTGTGCAGTTATATGGTCAAGCTGCTAATATGGATAAAATTAATCATATTGCTGAACAGTATGGTTTGATAGTTATTGAAGATGCAGCTCAAGCTCATGGGGCCATATGCAATGGTTCTAATGTAGGAACTCTTGGAGATATGTCCTGTTTTAGTTTTTATCCTACTAAAAATATGACTACTTCGGAAGGTGGTATGATTACTACTGATGATGAAGAATTAGCTGAGAATGCAAGATTATTCAGGGCACATGGAGCTTATGCAAGATATAGGCATGATGAATTGGGATATAATTATAGAATGACTGATATTGCAGCAGCTATTGGTCTTGCTCAATTAGATAAAATTGATGACTTTAATAATGCTAGAATTGAGAATGCTAAATATTTAAATGATGGTTTAAAGGATGTTGATGGAATTGTAACTCCTTATTGTGCACACGGATCAAAACATGTATATCACCAATACACAATTCGTGTTGAAAATGGAGACCGTGATGATTGGGTTGATTTAATAAATGAATATGGTGTAGGAACTGGTATTCATTATCCAATTCCATTGTATTATCAACCAATTTATAGGACTTTTGGTATTGAAGGAGATTGTCCAAATTCTGAATTTGCAGCAGATAATGTAATTTCTCTACCTGTTCATCCTTCTTTAACAAAAGAAGATTTAGATTTAGTCATTGAAGCTGTTAAAAAAGCTTCTGATGAAATCTAATTTTTTAACATTTTTTCAACGGTGCTAACTTTAGCATCTAATGTTCTATTTTCTAAATCTCTTCTATCATCTATTTTTATCACAGTATATACTCTTCCAATTCCTAGTTTAAAAATTGTTTCTTGGGCATTGGCTATGGCATCGTATAATTCTTTTAAATTTTCTGCTTCTATTTGTGTTCCCATTCCTGTTAACTGATAATTTAGCCCTGAATCTTTAATAGATTGAACTGCAGCAGTTACATATTCTTTACATTCTGTAGTTTCACTTCCGACTGGTAATATTGCAAAATCACATGTTATCATAATTTTTCACCTTTTGGTAAAATTATTTATTTATCTTTGTATAAATTAATTTAGTAATGGTTAAATTAAACAAAGATGAATTCAATGAAAAGATTTTTAAAAGAATTAATAAATTAATCGAAGATTATAAATTAATTAACGAAGGTGAATTAATAGCTATTGCATTATCTGGTGGTAAAGATAGTGTTTTAACATTACATGCTCTTAAAAATTATCAAAATTATTTAAACTTTGATTTAGTAGCAATTAGTGTTGATGAAGGAATTGACGGATATAGACAACACGGTATTGATTCAGCTGTTAAAAATGCCAAGGATTTGGATATTGAATTAATTCAAAAATCTTTTAAAGATGAAGAAGGATTTAATTTAGATGATATTTATCATGAATTTAAAAGTGCATGTATTCCATGTGGAGTTTTTAGAAGAAATATTTTAAACAAAACTGCCTATGAAGTTGGGGCTTGTAAAATTGCCACTGGTCACAATCTTGATGATGAAATTCAATCTTTTTTAATGAGTTTTGCACGTGGAGATACAATAAAATTTTCTAAATTTGGTCCGGAACTTGATGTAATTCATCCGAAATTAATTCCAAGAATTAAACCATTATGGAATACTCCAGAAAAAGAAGTGGGTATGTGGGCGGTTTTAAACAATATTGATATTCATCTTGATGAATGTCCTTATTCTCATTTATCCCTGAGAGCAAAAATTAAAGAATTTTTAAATGTTAGTGAAGACCGATATCCGGGTATAAAGAATAATGTAATGAAATCATTCAATCAAATTTTAACATTTGAAAATGATATTTCAACTAATCTTAATGAATGTGAACGATGTGGTGAACCTACTTCGTCACATATTTGTAAAGCCTGTGAGTTAAAAGAAGAGTTGGGTGTTGATTAAGAGTAAAGATTTAAATCTTTACTCTTGCACTGTTGTTGATTTTCTAACTGTATTTGTAGAATATGTTGCTTGGTAATAAACTGTTTGTCCAACATTAAGTTTTTCAAGTTCTGATTTTTTAATTGTTACTTTTGCAATACCTTTTTTGTTTGTTTTTGCTTTGTATGTTTTTTCGTTAAATTTAAACTTAATTTTTTTGCCTTTTTGTAGTTGTTTATTTTTTTTCAATATTGCTTTTAATGTAATTTTTTTTGCTGATTTTTTAACTTTAACGGGTTGGAGTGATAATTTTGTAGTAGGTATTACTTTAACAATGAATGTTTTTGAGTAAAAATCATCTTTTCCATAGTATAAAACTTTTATTAGATGTGTTCCAGGTTTTAACTTGGAAATAACTTTACTTACTTTTTTCTTTGATAATGGCATATTTTTATAGTATTCATGGTCTATGTATATTCCAACTGTACCTTTATTTGGTTTTCCTTTGAAGTTTACAGTAATGCTCTGTCCATATTTAATTTTTTCATGATTAACATTTGCAGAATAACCTTTACTATTTTTTTTAACTTCAATATCCATTATTTCATCATTATAATCATCCATAATATTAAAAAGTACATAACTGCTTGTGTAATTTCCTATTGTATATTCTATAAGACAGTGATGTCTTCCTTGGGATAATGATTTCAATGGTATACTTGCATGACCATCTTTTATGGTAACTGTCAGAATTTCATCTTTTTTAGTAATGATTGGTCTTTCATCATCAAAAGTATAATCAGTAGTTACTTCATATAATGTTACAGTACCTGTTGTTCCTAGAGGTGCGGTTAGTATTATGTATTCTTTTTCACCAATTGACATAGAGTCGTCCCATCTTATTTTTGGAACAACTTCATAAGTACGATTTATAACTTCATTTGGATATTTTGCATCAGAATATTCTGCAAAAACAGTGTATTTTCCAATTAAATTTTCAGTTGATATTTTTAACTGAGCTTTACCATTAGAAACTGGAACATTATATTTTTTACCATTAAATGTATATATTACATTACCAGTTGCATCTTTTGGTAATAAAACAGTTAATGTTAAAGTTTTTGGCCATTCGACTTTATATTGAATCATATTAAACTCATATGTTGATTTAACTTTCTTTTCTAAAATATATGGTTTATCTGATCCTGTTTGATTATAAACAACTTTGATGTTATAATCTTTATATTCTCTTTTTAGATTTAGTTCACTCCATTTAATTGATTTAAAAAATTCATTTATAGTTTCATTGTAATATTTAATGTCATCCACATAAATTGTTATTTTCCCACTTATATTGCCGTGTATGGATATAATTTCAGATGAATCTTTTGTAATCATATTTTGTATTCTGATTTGGGGATATATATTAACTGTTTTATTTTTAATAATTGAAGGATTTGTTCCATCAAAATATTTTACAGATAAATTATATGTTCCTACTCCTAATCTTGGAGTTAAATCATCTTTTTTAACAATATAACAAGGAGTTTTGTAATATTCCTCATCATATAATGAAGATATTTCTTTATTTAACAATTCAGTTTCTCCATTTGATACGCTAAGATTTCCTGATAATTTTTTATTATGTGAATCTATATGAACTATAGGTTCATTGTCATAGGTATTAACATCATGGAAATAAATTTCAATGTCTTCAGGTTCTTTAAGAGTATCTTCTTTTTGAACTTTTAAGGTTTCTTCAGGAATTGCAGTTTTTTGAAGAGGTTCTGTCTGGTCAACGTCTTCTGCTGCACTGACAATACCTAAAGCAAAAATAAATATTAAAAACATTGCTAATAGATATTTAAATTTCATTTTATTTTCCTCCCCTGTTTTTATATATTGTAATATTTATTTTTCATTATTTAATTATTTCTTTGGTATTTAATTTGTAATGGTTATATATTGTGTATATCATATCATTGAACTAAATTCTATTCTAGAGGTTGCTTCAAGAGGTGGGGATAGAAATGGAGTAGCTGGTCACATGCTTTATTTGGTTTTGAAATGAAACATCATTATTTTAAATATAAGAATATATGGATTAAAAATGTTCAAGTTTTAGTATAAAATAAAATATGTTTTAGTGAAAATCATTGTATTTAATGGTTTCACTATTTTTTTTTTAATTTCTTAATATTGCAAATATCATATATGCGATAAATAATGAAACTAATATAAATCCTTCTTTTTTATCAAATTTCTCTTGTGTTCTTGCGAAGACATAACATAATACTGTTACAAATATCATTAATGCAATATCAACAATCATTGATTTTTGTAAGACTATTGGGCTTATTGTACTACTTGCTCCAAGTACAAATAAAATATTAAATATGTTTGATCCAATAACATTTCCTATAACTAACTCGTTTTCATCTCTTTTTAAAGCAGTAAGTGAAGTAACAAGTTCAGGTAAAGAGGTACCTATAGCAACAATAGTCAAACCTACTAATGTTTCACTCATTCCAAGTGTTATTGCTATGGATGAAGCACTGTCAACTACAAAGTTTCCACCAAGAACAATTCCGATAAATCCAATAATAATATAAATTATACTTCTTAAAGGTGTTAATTTTGCTTCATCAACATATTGTGATTCAACTGATTTTCTTGCTGTATAAACAAGATATCCAACATATCCTATAACTAAAAGAAGTAATATAATACCTTCGATTCTTGATATGTTCCAGTTTAATACAATAAATCCGGATAATAATATAGTTATTATCACTAAAAAAGGCAAATCTTTTTCAAGAAGTTTTCTTCCAATTTGTAATTCATTTAAAAATGCACATAAACCAATAATTAATAATATATTAAAAAGATTACTTCCAATTACATTACTGACAGCCATTGCATTATTTCCGGTCAGTGATGAGGTAATTGAAACTGCTGCTTCAGGAGCACTTGTTCCAAATGCTACAATTGTAAGTCCTACAATAATTGTGGGGATTTTTAAAATAGATGCAACACTACTTGCTCCATCAACAAAAAAGTCAGAACCTTTTATTAAAAATACAAATCCTGCTATCAATATAACAAATTGAATTAAAATTCCGGCATCCATAGTTTATTCCTCTGTTATTTCAGGACCTGAATCACTTACAAGAACTTTATCAATTTGATGCCCATCAATATCAATTATTTCAAATGTGAATCTTCCACATTCGTATTTATCTTCTTCATTTGGTATTTTTCCACTTAAACTTAAAATAAATCCTGCTAATGTAGTGTAATTATCTTCTTCTTCATTAGGTAAATTTTCTTTAAGTTCAAATAATTTTTTAAATCTATCAATTGGGTATCTACCGTCAATTAACCAGGTTCCATCGTTTCTCTGTACTGCTTGAGGTTCATCTTCTTCATCAATACCTGGAATATCTCCAACAATTCCTTCTAATAAATCGTTTAATGTAATTAAACCTTCAACACTTCCAAATTCATCAACAACAAGGGACATGTGAACATATTCCTGGTTTTCTTTAAATTCTCTTAATAGTTCAAGTGTTTCTAGGTTTTCAGATACAACTAATGGTTCTTTTACAATTTTATTTATATCAAAATTTTCTTCACTAAACATTAAAGAAAGAATATCTTTGGCTTGAACAACTCCTATAAAATCATCCAATTCTCCACTGGATATTGGGAATATGGATCTTCTACTTTCAATAATTTTAACTTTATTTATTTGTTTGTCATCTTCTAAATTAATCCAGATGATTTCATTACGAGGAGTCATAATGCTATCGACTTTTTGGTCATCAAGTTTAAATACTCTTTGAATAATGTCTTCTTCCTCTTGTTCTATTGTTCCATCTTCTCTTCCTTCTTTAATCATCAGTTCAATTTCTTCTTCAGTAACACGGTCTTTATTTTTATTTTCAATTCTCATTAACCATAGTAAGAAACTGCTGGATTTAGCAAGAATAAAACTAACTGGTCTTGCAATTTTTGAAAGTATTACCATGCTTTTAGCAACTTTAAGTGAAACTTTTTCCGGTTCGTTTAATGCAATAACTTTTGGTACAATTTCACCTATTACCAATGTTAAATAGGTTGTTACAACAACAACTATAATGATACTGATTAAATCATTGTATGGTAAAAAGGATATTAATCTTGAAAGGGGTTCAGATAATGTTACTCCTCCAAATGCCCCTGTTAATACTCCGATTAATGATATTCCTATTTGAACTGTTGATAAAAATTCGTTAGGGTCTTCAAGCAAGTCAAAAACAATTTGAGCTTTTTTATTTCCTTCTTCTAAATATTTTTGTAATTTTGCTTTTCTAACAGATACAACAGCAAGTTCGGCCATTGACAGATAACCTGTAAGTATTATTAAAATTAATATTATAATTATCTCGAGTGTCGTTCCAATCATTTTTAACAGACCATTAAAACTAATTATAAGTCACTAGCTAATCTAAAGCCAGTGTTTCCATATATTTTATCTTGCATTTCTTGAACTGCCAAGGATGCATCTTCTCTTGTAGCTACTTTTTTGAATATTCTCCTTGATTTTACTTTAATTGTTTTTCCACAAACACATTTCCGGGTAGCCACTCCTTCCTTTGCATATAATGCACGTCCGCAGTCACAACGAAATATAAGATACATAATTTTTTTCCATTTAAAATTAATAGTAATTATATTATTCACGATATATTATTTAAAAGTTTACTTATCCACCAAACATTTTGATGAATAGTGGTATGAAAACTTTTGATGGTAAAATTACTAATGTTGCTATACTAACTCCTAAATTAGTTCCAACAACTACTAATAATATTCTAAATATATTATTTCCCCATAAGTCTCTAAAACTTTCCATATGGGCTAAGTTCTTAATATCACTTTGTCTTACTTTTCTATATTTGGCTTCAACTAATCCTGAAAACCATCCTGCTGCAAGTAATGGGTGAATTATTGTTAAAGGAGCAACTAATCCTCCAACGATTGCTGAAATTAATTTGGAACCTGATAGGATCGATCCAATGAATCCCATTAGCATACTTATTGCAAAAAATTCATATAGGTTCCAGGTTATATTTATCCCATTAATAAATGCCAGAAAAAATATCACAACGAATAATATTGGTATCATTGCAAGGATAATTTTAGTCCATGGAATTCCTTTTTTATCATCAATTACTTCTAAATCACTAAATTTTGGTAGTGTTTCGGGATGGTCTAGATAATTTTCTATTCCAGGTTTGTGTCCTGCTCCAACAACAGCAATTACATGGTCCTGTTGTAAATTCATTATTTTTCCTGCAAGATATGCATCTCTTTCATGAACAAGAACTTCGTATACACTAGGTGCTTCATCTTTAAATATTTCCATTAAATCATCTAAATTTTCAGGATTTTTTAATTCTTCCACATCAATATCCTCTTCATCTCCATGACCTAAAGCTGAAGCAATTAACCCGAACATAAATTTAGCTTTTTCAATAAATCCCATTTTATTCAAAGCTCTTTGAAGAGTTATATTAACATCTCTGTCTATTAATGCTATTGGAATTCCTAAATCTTCACTAGCTTCAATTGCACCAATCATTTCAGAACCTGGTGCCACATCAAGATCTGCCCCAATTTTTGATTGGAAATAACTTAGAAGTGTACTTGTAAAAAATAACCCTACTTTATTTTCTTTAATTATTTTAGTGACTGAGATAGAATCATCTTCTTCAATACCATTCATCTGATTTTTTAAACGTGTATATCTACCGATATCTAACTCAATTGCTACTACTTCGGGATGCTGTTCGTATATTGCATCTTTTACTTCATTTACACTTTCTTCAGATACATGGGCAGTACCTATTATAGTTAAACATTCTCTTTTCAAAAAAAACACATCTTGTATATATTAATAATTCTAACTAATATTATGAAGTTTAAATATATAAAGTTAATCTTTGTATAATATCAATTCTTTATTTTTATATATTGCAACATTATTTGTTATATTCTTTTGAAGGCAAAAGTCAACATCTTTTTTATATCCAAGTTCAATTAATCTTTTTCCTGATTTTGAATTTAAAAAGGCTTTTTCAACTAATTCGGTGTCTCTACTTGCTAATATTGCTGCTTTTGCATATTCACTTAATTCATAATTCTTTAAGTTTTTACAAATCCAAAATAATATTTCTCCTGATGCTAAAAAGTCTTCAATAGCAAATTCGCCTTTCACACCTGCCATAACAACATCAATATGATTTGAAGCTAGTTTGGAGCTTATTTTACCTGTGGATCTTCCATTTATCATACTTCCAACCAACACTTTTCCAGACATATTTTCAAGTATTCTGGTTCCATTACTGGTTGTTAATATTAATGTGTCTTCATCACTGTTAAATTCATTTAGTTTTGATGGTGAATTTCCAATATCAAATCCTTCAATTTTTGCTCCTCCACGCTCTCCTGCAAGAATTCCTCCTAATTTATTTTTTAATTCAAATCCTTCTTCGGGAGTAAAACAGGGGATAACTTTTTTAAAATTATTTAAAGCAAGTGTTATTGTGGAACTAGCTCTAAGAGCATCAACCATTATTGAAACATCACTACTTTGACTTTGTTCAAAACTTAATGTTACTTTCATAATATTATATATTGAATAATCATATAAAGTTATTATCATGAAGATTATTACAACACCGATGTGTGAAGAAATTGTAAAATTGGCAGGAATTTCAGATTATATTATTAATAAACATCCTGATGACGAAAATGGTGATTTAGCGATTGTACTTTCAGAAAGTAAAGTTGAAATGGATAGTATTGCTGTTAAGATTAATACTCCAAAACAGGTTTTTGAAAGTATTAAAAAAGTTTCAAAAATTGCAGGTAATGAAATTGATGATGAAAAAATTTCTTCCTTTTTTAAAGATTATCCCCTTTGTCTTAAATATTTAAATTCACATTTTAAAAGGGATATTAATGTTAAAGTTTATTCTCAATTTTTAAAAGATATTGTTTCAGATATTGGATTTAATATAGTTTCAGATGATTTTAAATATGTTATTTATCCGGATTATTTAAAAAATACTGTTGTTGAAAGTGATAATTTGGTTGAAATACCTTCACACAATGAAATTTCTAAAAATCCTTTTGAAAAAATAGAGTTGAGATATGGGATTTTAGAAAATTTAATATAGAATATTATTTATAAATAATATTATTATTGCATTTTTTGAGAGTTGTTAATATGTATGAAACATTAACATTTACTGGTGGAGTTCACAAAAGTGAAGAAATTAAAGAATTAATTGAAGATTTGGGAGGATTTATTCTTCAGGAAAGCGTTCAACAAATGGAATTGGTATTAAATATGGCTGTTCCTTTAGAGGATGTTGATAGGATTAAAGATAAATCCAAAGATTTATTAGCTAAATTATCTGTTGCTCCTATGGCCGGTTCTGAAATAGCTATTATTTCACCAACACTTGCAAGACATCACTTACCACATGCTGCCTGTGATATTTCTGAATATTTAAGGGAGTATGGTGCAAAAGATAATATGATAGGTCTTGCTCGTGGAGATGGAAAAGGAACTTCTGGCATAACTGAAGAAGAAAAATCTTTAATTGAGGAACATGATATTGCTGTTTTTGCATTAGGCAGTTTTGAAAATTGTATTAAAGAAAAAGCATTTTTATATGATGATATTGATATTCCAGTAATTGTTACAGGTGCTCCTGAAATTGATGTTGATGAACTTCCTGGTGCTGATGCTTATGTTGGAGGTTTAGGTAGAATTCCTCGAAGACTTAGAAGAGGTCCAGATATCAGAGCACTTGATAAATTAGTAGAAACTATTGAACAAATTCTCAATGATAAAAAACGCGAAATGTCTCTTGATGCTCCATTAGTTCCATCTATTGTTGTTAAAAATGCAATTGAAAATCAGGTTAGAGAAATTAAAGAGGTTATTTCTCCCGCTCCAGTAACTTCACAATTGGACGGAGTACGTGTTAAATTAAATTATGATAATTATGCTGATGTAATAGCTAATGTTGTTATTGACGGTAAAAAATTATCTGAAATTGCTGAGATAAAAAAATCATTTATGTATGATTATATTTTGGTAAAAATTAATAGTGAGAGTTCTCTTGTTGAGGATTCTAATTAATTCTTTTTTTAAATACTAATTTCAACTTTGTATAAAAGGGGGATATAATCCCCAAGTGTTAATTTTCTGTGTTGTTGACTTCAGGTTCTTTAACTGTTAGCTTTGATATTTCAATTCCCTGATCAGACAGCAAGGTAGTTTTATTGATTTGCGGACTCAAATTCAGGTCTCCCCAAGTCATAATATTGACTAAATAGAAATGCCTATTCGTATTGTTTATAACGAGGTTTGATATATCATTTTCCTGTATGTCCTTGAAATTGAATGTCTGATGTAGTTGTTTTGACGTTTTATTAAAGACATAAGTATATTTAATACAATATGTGTCCACTCTATCAGAATAATCTAGGAAATATATTTCTCCGTTTGGCCTTGCCAGAATAAGTGATGCATTTTCATCCTGTGTTATTTCATTGAATAGGTTTTCTTTAGCCATTCCTTCATTATACATTGTGATGTTGGAACTTATCATGTATCCTGTTCCTACAATCAGAAGTAGACATATAAGGGCAAATGTATATTTCATTATCTTTTTATCTTCAATTTTATTTGTTAGAATTGAGATTGAAAGCCATAAAACCGCTGAAGCAGGAATTAAATATCGGGCAAGCAGTATAGATTTATATGTAAGAGACACGACAAGAGCAAATACAATTGTTCCCACATAAACTCCAAGACCTGTTAGGAGATATAAGTTGTCCACATTGTATTTATCAGTTAGTTGCTTTTTATACATGTATATGATAGCAAGAAGTATCAAAATTGCAATACAGGCAAAGAAGATGTTATTACAATATGCATAGTATCCAAAGTCCTCTATAAGTGATTGAATAGTAATTCTAGGGACCCAAAATCCTTGATGAATTGCATTCAATTGAGCAAAAAGAGTTAAAATCCAATAGGCATATAAAAGAACTCCAGCTACAATAGAAATGCATAGATTTCTAATTTGGCTTCTGTTTTTAAAAATGACATACCATATTAAAATCAAAAACAGACATGCTGCAGAAATCGCTGCAAAATAATGTGTATATGCGGCTAACACGGATGCAATGGTAACAATCACCCAGTATTTCAAGTCTCCTTTTGTATATATTTCCTTTGTATAGATGAAAGCTATAAGCATAAAAAGGATTGCCCAACTATACATTCTTGCTATGAGGAAATAAAAGAAAAACTGACTCATTACGCCAAGTGAGAACATAAAAAGTCCTGTGGTCAGCCATCCATACTCTTTTCTAATTTTAAAATAGGAAATGAGCATGATAATTGCATAGGGGATTATAGAAACTATTCTTACTGCATAGATGCTGTGAGGTGAGATCCCAAAAAAGCCAAAAACAGTCATTGCGAACTTAAGTATTAGATAATACAATGGCGGATGCACATCGGCTGCAGTAAGGCTTATCATTTCACCTACATCGAAATTAATAAGTGTTAGTGTGAAATACTCGTCAACATGCAAAATAAGATGGTCAAGGGGTGTTATAAGCATGTAAATAAGTATTATAAAACTCGCTGTGAAAAAAAACTTTCCAATAATATCCTTATTTTTTCTGTCAAATTCAAAATTAATCCCCATAATATTACATTAAGCATAGAATATAATAAATGTTTTCTAAAGTTAATTTGTTGTTTTTTAAAAATAGGACTAATTGAATTTAAATTAATTGTTGAATAATACTTTAATAATTAAGCCTTTCTAAGATTAGTTGTTGTTTTACAGAATAGAATCTACAAACTCGCTGTATGTTATGAAAGCATGATTTTGATCTTTAAGCATCTGAATTAAATGGTCCAGTCTTTGAACCATCTTTTGTCCACTGTTTCTTCTTATTATAAATGGTATCTTAAATTCAGGATGATTATTTAACTCGTAGAACTCCCATGGGTGGAAATATGTGGTGAAATATTTGTCTTTTTTCAGGGTGCGGCGAACCATTTTATGGTAGATATTTTCAGGGAGATTATGTAGTGACAGCCAAAAGAGGGGGAATCTCATTGTTGGAGTTACTGAAGCAGGGATTTGAACTACACCATCCTTTTTGAAATATGTTCTGGGAGTGTTCAGGTTCATATATCTTCCTGGAATGAAAGCAGGGTTAAGAGATGAGTTGTATGTATATCCAATATTATGAATTTCACTATCCTTTACAGGAAACATCCTTGGCTGACGGTAGCCCTTTACTTTCGTATTGGTTATTTTTTCTAAAATTTCTTTTGATTTTGAAAGGTCACTTTCTTTAGGCTCAAAGTGGTCAACCCCATGTGATGCAATTTCATGTCCGTCGTTTAGTATTCTTTTCATTGTTTTTGGAGCATTTATAGCAAAATTTGCTGTACAAAATAATGTTGCCTTAACATCATTTTTTTTAAGGATATCTAAAATAATGTTTGTTCCTTCAACAGACACTTTCATGCCTTTCTCAAGTGAATAGTCGACTCCATGCTCTCTTGGTACATCAAACTCTTCAATATCAAAACTTAACAGTATCATTATTTCCCTTTTTTCAAACCAAATATCTATAATTTTTAATCATTGAATAAATTTAAGTTAAAATATCTTATCAAAATCAAAGTATAAAAATTTATTCCGAAAAGTCTTGTTGTCAAAATCAGAATATTATTAAAAATTATTTATACCAACAATGATAAAAATTTTAACATGGAATTGTTGAGTATTATTGTACCGTGTTATAATGAAGAGAAAACTGTTGAAATGTTTTTTGATGAACTTCGAAAGACATTAGTTGGCATTAATTATGAAGTTTTGTTTATAAACGATGGTTCTCAAGATAGTACTCTTGAAAAATTAAGGGAATTGGCTGATTCAAATTTAAATGTTAAATATATTTCATTTTCAAGAAATTTTGGAAAGGAATCTGCAATTTATGCAGGTTTGACTATGGCTACAGGTGATTTGGTTGGTCTCATGGATGCGGACCTTCAGCATCCTCCAAACCTTCTACCAAAAATGATCGAAGCAATCAATGAAGGTTATGATGTTGCAGCTGCAAAAAGGGTTTCAAAAAAAGGTGAACCTATAATAAATTCATTGGGATCCAAATTATTTTATAAGGTGTTTAATTCTATTTCAAGTGTAAAACTTGTGCCTGGAGCAACAGACTATCGTGTGATGACACGTCAAGTAACTGATGCTGTGATGCGATTGAATGAATACAACAGATTTTCAAAGGGACTTTTCCAATGGGTAGGATTTGAAACTAAATGGATTGAATATGAAAACATCCAAAGGTTTGCAGGAGAGAGCACATGGTCAGTTGGAGACCTCACCAGATATTCTATTCGGGCCATTGTTGCATTTACAACACTTCCTCTCTCAATTTCAATAGTTCTGGGATTCATAATTTCAGCACTTGCATTCATTTATCTTCTGTTTATTATAGTGAAATATATATTATATTCAGATCCTGTTCAGGGTTTTGCAACAACAATGTGTGTAATACTGTTTTTGGGAGGTATGCAAATGATTTTAATCGGAATATTAGGCAAGTATCTGGAAAACACATACAATGAAACAAAGAATCGTCCAATTTTTATTATTAAGGAGACAAATATTGATGATAAATGATTGGATAAAGTTGGATAGAGAACTGATATTGTATGTAGTTTTTGGAGCATTTACATTTTTTGTAAATCTCATAAGCTATTTTTTCTTTGCGAATCTAATAGGTATTAATTATTTAGTTTCAAATGCTATAGCATGGTTTTTATCAGTGCTTTTTGCATATATAACCAATCGGAGATGGGTGTTTGAAAGCAGGAGTCCGAATATTTTAAAGGAAATGTCTCTCTTTTTTGGAGGTAGGATATTTTCCGGTGTTGTAGACATGTTTTTGATGTATGCTTTCATTGATCTTCTTGTATTTGACAGTTCAATATCAAAAATCGTTGTTCAAATCATTGTGATAGTTTTAAACTATATATTCTCAAAACTGATTGTCTTTAAAAAATAGGTCAACAAAAATTCATTTAATAGACTTTTTTGCTAACAACAAAATCAAAAAAATAAAAATAGGGTAATTAATATTGGATATTCGCTTAAATTTTAGAAGGTTTTAATTTCATTCCAAAGAAATTAATTGCATCCACTAAATCGTTAAAATCTTCTAATTCTCTTTCTATAACGTTTTCATCAGTCATATCAATACTTAATTCTCCATCAACAGTTAAAGTATCTGGGCCACGACCAATTACTCTTTCAATACCATCTGCACATAAAATTCTTTCTGCATCAAGCTGATGGATAAATGATCTGCCTGGTATAATTACAGATTCTTTCAATTGATTTAAATCAATATTTTCCAAATCTTCTTTTGTAATTAAACAGGCTATTTCTTTTTCAACACCTATAACATTAACACTGTCAACTTCTAGTTTTTTAAATATTTTAGAAATATATGGTTCAGCTATTTTTGATGTGATGATTGTTGCTTCACCGGTTACAGGTTTTATAAACTGTAGGAATACTTCATTTTCATCTTTAGCTATTGCAAATGGTCCGCCAGTTTCCGGATCACATAGTGGTGTTCCACTTACTCTAAAATTATACTCTGAATTAATTTGTTTTACTAATTCAGCAAAATCTTCTACTGGTTGTGATTCTATTCCTTTTATTATAGGTTCATTACCTAATATCAGACCTTCATTGAATGTATTTGCAAATCTCATTAAAAGCATTCCTTTTGCACCCCATTCTTCTAGATTATCACAGGTTTGCCTTAAAACATCTCCATCATTAACTCCAGGAATTATTACAGTAGCACCTGTTAAATCAATATTTTCACAGAATATTTTACATGCTTTAAGTGCTTCTTCAGGATTTTTATCTTTTACCCATTCTTTTCTAAGTTGTGGGTCTGATGAAAAAACAGTAAATGATACTTCTTTAACACCATTATTAATTAATCTTGCAGCCACATCTGAATCGCTTATTCCTTTTCCACTTGTGTATCCAAGTATTGATGAAATTGAAAATTGATTTAGATTATCAGTTAATGTTTCTAAGTGTGGATAACAACTTATATCTCCTCCTCCACTGATATATGCACTTATTTCACCCTGTGCTTGATTCATCATTAAAGCGGTTTGTATCTGGTTTATTACTTCAAAAGGAGATTTAAATTCGCTTTGTGTTTCAGATATGCCTTTACTGCACCTTTCACAACCAATTTTATTTGGTAAACAATGTGCACATCCGAAACTTTTAATTTCTTTTACCTTTCTAAAATAACAGTATTTACAAAAACCGTTACAATCTTTTCCAGGTATTCCTCCCACATCAGCTACAAGTTGCATAATATTTTATTTTTAATTTCATTTTATTTATAAATAAAGGTAAATTTTTAAGACTAAATTTTTTATTACTTTTAGTATTATTTATTACTATCAATGTCAAAAGTAATAATTTAAATTTTTTCTTTAATTTTAAAATATAACTTTTAAATTATTTTATTTCTTATTTAATTATTATATTAAGAATTTTAATTAATAATTTTAATAATTAATCTTTTATATTATAAAAAATAATTTTTAATTAACTTTTAAAAGTATTACTTTTAGTGATATTTTTCTTAAATTTGAAAACTTTTATTATAGTTTATATATTTTTCTAAATTTTTTCATGGGTAATCTTTATATTATATCTAATTTAAAATAAAATTTGTATACCATATGGCTGGCTATTGCAAAAACTTGCTTTGTAGCTTAACTCAATTTGGTAAAAAATTTTACCATTGAGAGTGGTATATTACTTAAACTCTATTTATTTAGGAGGGAAAAAATGGCAAAGTTTGATGATAAAGTCGATTTATACGACGATAGAGGCTCAGAAATTGCATCTGGCGTACCAATCGAAGCTTTAAGTCCACTCAGAAACCCTGCAATTAAAAACATCGTACAAGGTGTAAAAAGAACTGTTGCAGTAAACTTAGAAGGACTTGAAAAATCCGTAAAAACTGGATCTGTCGGTGGAGACAAATCTAGAATATTAGGAAGAGAATTAGATCTCGCTATTGTGGATAACGCAGAAGCAATCGCAGATAAAATTAAAGGAATTATTCAAATTTCTGAAGATGATGATACTAAAGTTGAACCTATTTCCGGAGGAAAAAGGTTATTAGTACAAGTACCAACTCAAAGAATTGATGTTGCTGCTGAATACTCTGTAGCTCCTTTAGCTACCGCTACTGCTTTAGTACAAGCTGTTATTGACATTTGTGATGTAAGCATTTACGATGCTAACTTTGTAAAAGCTGCAGTATTAGGTAGATACCCACAATCTGTAGATTACAAAGGTTCTAACATTGCAACCATGTTAGACATTCCACAAAAACTCGAAGGTGCAGGTTATGCATTAAGAGGTGTAAAAGCTAACGATTTCGCAGCTGCTACTTTAAAAAATACTTTCCAAGCTACTGCTTTAGCATCTATTTTCGAACAAACTGCTATGTTTGAAATGGGTGACGCAATCGGTGCTTACGAAAGATTACACTTATTAGGTTTAGCATACCAAGGTTTAAATGCTGATAACTTAGTAATGGATTTAGTAAAAGACAATGCAGTTGACGGTACTGTAGGTAGTATTGTACAAGCTACTATTGCTCGTGCAGAAGCTGATGGAGTAATTGCTCCTCAAAAAGATTTAACTGACTTCTCTATCTACAACACTGATGATGCAGCTAAATGGAATGCATATGCTGCTGCTGGTGCTGTAGCTGCTACAATGGTTAACATTGGTGCTGCTCGTGCTGCTCAAGGTGTACCATCTACTTTATTATACTTCAATGATAACATTGAATTCGCTACTGGTTTACCAAGTATCGATTATGGTAGAGCAGAAGGTGTAGCTGTAGGATTCTCCTTCTTCAGTCACTCCATTTACGGTGGTGGAGGTCCTGGTCTCTTCAACGGTAACCACGTTGTACATTAGACGCAGGAACACAACTCTTTTCACCAGAAGCTACTTCTGGTTTAATTAAAGAAGTATACAGTCAAATTGATGAATTTAGAGAACCTATTAATGCTGTTGCAATCGCAGCTGAAGAAATTAAAGGTGACATCTAATTAATTTAAACAAATCTAATTTTGAAGGTAGAAACATGGATATTGAGATATTTCCTTATAGGGTTCTTGGAAGTGACACAACAGAAAAGTTGTTAAATGACTTAGAATCTATTGAAGATGTAAGAAGGACTGTTATTCATGGTCCAAGATTTCCAAAAACAGAAGAAACTTTACCTCCTCAATATAGGGAACGTAGAGTAATTAATGTTAATGGTGAAGATGTTGTCCTACAAGTTAAAACTGGTAGAATTTTCGTTGAATTAACATTAGAATCAACTATTAAGGAAATTGAAGAAATCTGTAATAAACATATTCCATATGGTTTTGATATTAATCAAGATAGAACAAATTATATTAGAAAAGAACAAACTGTTTCTGATAGAATTAAATATGGGGATATGGATTTACCAGATAATTTAGTTGGAATGACTGATCAATATTCTAGTTTTGAAGACCATGTGAAAATTATTAGAAAGGATGACTTTGATTAATATGATAGGACGTTGCACTCACGTAGTAGATTGTAGGGAAACAAGCGGTATGGGAAAAGGTGGAAGTTTAGCTCAAAGAGGTACTTTCGCTGAATGTGGTACTGATGTTTGTGCAGTTGCTATGTCTCCTGGACGTAGGCACATTACTAAACCTGTTTGTGAAATTACTTTTGGATTACGTGAAGCTAATGTTTTAACAAGTACTATGGTTTTAAATGCTGGTGCTGGTGTTCCTCATGATGCTCCTGCTTCTGGTGGTACTTTGTTTGGACTTACTGATAAGGAAGTTGAACAAATGCGTAATTTTAAATTACTTGTTATTCACCTAGGAGGAGTTGCAAATCATATTATTTACAAAGCAAGATTAATTCTAAGGAATGTCAATAAACACTGTATTATTATATGTGAATCACCAGTTGATTGTGAAGATTTTGCTAAAATTGGAGTAAAAACTTCCAAGGTCATGCCAACTGAAGGTAATGTTAAAACTGAAGGAACTATCGATGATATTGTTACAGGTGTTATCCGTGGTGAAACAATTTCACAGGAAAAATTAGATGAAATTATTAGAAAAGTTAAATTAGCATTAGGAGATGCATAATTATGGCACAAATTTATCCAGGTACTTCTCAGGTTGCTCAAAATAGAAGAAACTTTTGTGACCCAGACTATGAGTTAGAAAAGTTAAGAGAAATCTCTGATGAAGACGTAGTAAAAATATTAGGTCACAGAGCTCCAGGTGAAGAATATAAATCAGTTCACCCACCATTAGATGAAATGGATGAGCCTGACGACATTGTAAGAGAATTAGTAACCCCTATTGATGGTGCAAAAGCTGGGGACAGGATTAGATACATTCAATTCGTAGACTCTATGTACTTTGCTCCTGCTCAACCTTACTTAAGAGCAAGATCTTACTTATGCAGATGGAGAGGAATTGATACTGGTACTTTATCCGGAAGACAAGTTATCGAAGCAAGAGAAAGAGATATCGAAAGATTATCCAAAATCCTCTTAGAAACTGAATACTTCGATACCGCAAGAACCGGTATTAGAGGTGCAGGTGTACACGGTCACTCTTTAAGATTAGACGAAAACGGTTTAATGTTTGATATGCTCAGAAGACAAGTATTCAACAAAGATACCGGTAAAGTTGAAATGGTAAGAGACCAAATTGGTGTTGACTTAGATGAACCTGTAGTCTTAGGTGAACCATTAGACGAAGAAACATTAAAAGCAAAAACCACTATTTACAGAATAGATGGTGAAGCATACAAAGATGATAAAGAAGCTGTTGAAGTATTACATAATATTCACGTTTCCAGATCCTTTGGTGCATTTGATCCAAACGCAGGATGGTAATTAACATGGCTGATAAAAAATTCTTAGATGCAATGAAAAAGAAATTCAGTGAAGATCCAACTGAAAAAAGTACCCAATTTTATAACATGGGTGGTTGGAGACAATCTGAAAGAAAAACTGCATTTGTAAATGAAGGTAAAGAAATCGCTAAGAAAAGAGGAATCCCAATGTACAATCCTGACATTGGTACTCCTTTAGGTCAAAGAGCTTTAATGTCTTACCAATTATCTACTACTGATACTTTTGTAGAAGGTGACGATTTACACTTTATTAACAACGCAGCTATCCAACAAGCTTGGGATGACATTAGAAGAACTGTTATTGTAGGTTTAAACACTGCTCACAACGTTCTTGAAAAAAGATTAGGTATTGAAGTAACTCCTGAAACTATTACCAATTACCTAGAAACTGTAAACCACGCTATGCCTGGTGCAGCAGTTGTTCAAGAACACATGGTAGAAACTGACCCATTAGTAGTACAAGACTCATATGTAAAAGTCTTTACTGGTGATGACGAATTAGCTGACGAAATTGACTCAGCATTTGTTTTAGACATTAACAAAGAGTTCCCTGAAGAACAAGCTGAAGCTTTAAAAGCTGAAGTAGGTGGAGCTGTATGGCAAGCTGTAAGAATTCCTTCCATTGTAGGAAGAGTTTGTGATGGTGGTACTACCTCCAGATGGTCTGCTATGCAAATCGGTATGTCAATGATTTCTGCATACAACCAATGTGCTGGTGAAGGAGCTACTGGTGACTTCGCATACGCATCCAAACACGCAGAAGTTATTCACATGGGTACTTACTTATCGGATTCATGGCAGATATCTGTCAAGCTTCCAGAGTTAACCCTGACGATCCAGTTAAAACCACTTTAGAAGTAGTAGCTTTAGGTGCTGCTTTATACGACCAAATTTGGTTAGGTTCTTACATGTCTGGTGGTGTAGGATTCACTCAATATGCTACTGCAGCATATACTGATAACGTATTAGATGACTTTACTTACTATGGTAAAGATTACGTAGAAGACAAATACGGAGACTTATGTTCCGCACCTAACAACATGGATACTGTTTTAGATGTTGGTACTGAAGTTGCTTTCTACGCATTAGATCAATACGAAGAATACCCAGCTTTACTTGAAACTCACTTCGGTGGATCTCAAAGAGCTTCCGTTATTTCCGCTGCAGCAGGTGCTTCCACTGCATTTGCTACTGGTAATGCACAAACTGGTTTAAGCGCATGGTACTTAGCTATGTACTTACACAAAGAACAACATTCCAGATTAGGATTCTACGGTTACGATTTACAAGATCAATGTGGTGCTGCTAACGTATTCTCCATCAGAAATGATGAAGGTTTACCACTCGAAATGAGAGGACCAAACTACCCTAACTACGCAATGAACGTAGGTCACCAAGGTGAATACGCTGGTATTGCACAAGCTCCTCACGCTGCTCGTGGAGATGCTTGGGCTTTCAACCCATTAATCAAAATCGCATTTGCTGATAAAAACTTAGTATTCGACTTCAGTAAAGTTCGTTCTGAATTTGCTAAAGGTGCATTAAGAGAATTCGAACCTGCTGGTGAAAGAACTGCTATTACTCCAGCAAAATAGATAGATAAACACATAGATGGGTGTTTTTTCACCTATCTATTTTTTAATAAAAGTTTAAGCTTACCTAAAAAAAGGTTTTAGCAAAACATTTATATTAATAATTTAAAAAAATATACTATGCAGTAATTTTTGATATTATTGCAATTTTATATGATTTTTGTATGGAACGAAAATCAAGTTCATTTCACGTTTATTAAATGATCAATTTAATAAAAAATATGGAGGAAAAAAATTATGGACCCTGTAACATTAGGTGTAGTTGCATTAATGGGTGCAGTTGAAAGTAACCCTAACTCTCAAGTTCAACTTGCTCCACAAATGGGACATTTACACCGTATGATAAACAAGGCGGCTTCTGGTGAACCAGTCGCTTATGGTGTTTGGTGTGGTGTTGCTGGTGCTATTGCATATTTAGCAATCACTTTAGGTGTTATGCCTATCGTAGCTATTGCAATGGGTGCTTGTGTCGCTGCTTTTGTTCACGCTATTTATACTGTTACATCCCACATGGGAAGGATTGTTGGACAATCACAATTCGAACAACCATTGTTCATGGATGTATTGACTCAGTCTTTAGGACCTATTGTAGGTCACGGATTTATAACTAGTTTCTGTATTGTTGGAATTTCATACTTAATGACTATTCCTATTAACTTTGGCGAGCCTTTACACGTATTCCCAATTCCACTTTTAGCAATGCTTTGGGGTATTGCTCTTGGTTCTATTGGATCTGCAACTGGGGACGTTCATTATGGTGCTGAAAGTGAGTATCAGAAATTCGAATTTGGTGGAGGTACCCCTGTAGCTATTCAAGGGGATATTGTTACTAAAGCTCCATTAGGTGCTAAAAACTCTATGGATGTAGTAAACTTCTGTGCTAAATTTGGTGGACCATTAACTGGTTTTTGTTTCGGTCTCGTTGTATTCTTTAGTTTCTGGAATACAGTAGTATTTGGAATATATGGTGGTATTGTTGTAGGTATTTTAATTATCATCTTATTAGTTATTCTTAATGATAGATTAGAAGTATTTGCAAGAAACCAATATGGACCATATGAGGAAGATTAAGGAGGTTCGATTATGGATCCTATTACATTAATTTTATTCATCGCAATAGGCGGTATTATGATTGGTGCTGGTGTGCACTTTATTCCTGTAGGAGGTGCTCCTGCTGCTATGGCTACTGCTACTGGTGTAGGTACTGGTACTGCTATGTTAGCTGCTGGTGCAGGTTTAACTGGTCTTATTACTGCTGCTACTATGACAGGTGAACCATTCTATATTGTTGGTATAGGTGGTGCTATAGGTGCTATGATAATGATGGGACTTACTATGCTTATTGCTAACATCATATATGTATATGGTGTAGGTGTTGTTCCTGCTGCATCTAAAGTAACTACTGACTGGATTTCAAAACGTAACCAAGAAAAGTATAAAACTCCTGGTACTGAAGGTCACGGAGTACCTCTCACTTCATTTATAAGTGGTCTTATAGGTGCTTTCTTTGGTGGTTTCGGTGGTGGATTAGTATACTACGGTATCAACACTGCTGTAAATGACAGTACTTTTATTGTTGACCCAACTATAAGTATTGGTTTAGCTGCTATTTTAGGTGTAGGTGTGTTCTTTATTAACGCGGTAATTGCTTCTTATAATATTGGTGGTACCATTGAAGGTATGCACGATCCAAAATTCAAAAGAATTGGAACTGGAGCACTTGCATGCGCTATCGCATCTGTCGTTGTTGGAATATTTTGTATTATTTTAACTGGAGGTTTCTAAATGTCTGCTGGTGGAAGTGCTGACGGTGCAGCTGCAGGTGCAGTAAGTTCAACTCATTTGTTATTATTAGGCCTCGTCGGCGGTTTAATTTGTATTTATTTATCCGGCTTTTTTGATGAAGTTTTAGGTTCAGTTATCGCAGGTATTGGTGCTGTTTTAGCTATTATATGGGGAGCAGATGCTATCCGTAGAGTTGCTAGTTATGGTTTAGGTACTGGTGTACCATCTATTGGGTACATGTCTTTATCTGTTGGTGTTATTTCCGTTTTATCCGGTATTAGTTTATCAGGTCATTTTGATAATATATTTATTGGACCTATTGCTAGTTTAATTATCGCTGCTATTATCGGTGCTGTTATTGCAGTTTGTGCTATTAAAATTGTAGGTATGAAAATTCCTATTATGATTCAATGTACTATTGAAATTGCTATGGCATCATGTATAGCTATTTTCGGATTTTCTGTTGGTATTGCAGGTAGTTATGACATGGTATCAATTTATGAACATGTTGTTGCAACCGGATTTATTGCTGTATTATTTATTATGTGTACTATGGCTATCCAACACCCATTCAATGCATGTTTAGGACCTAATGAAGATCAAGTAAGAACTCTCAAATGTGCAGCATCTACTGCATTTTTAGCATTAACTGTTACTGGTCTTTTATCCGTTACTACAGGCGGATTAGGTTGGTTCGTTGTATTCATCATTGGTTTAATTGGTTGGATTATTTCATTTAGATCATTTGTCTTAGCTTCATGTAATGATGCAGCTTCAACAAAATGGGCTGGTTTATGGCCTAAAGTAGAGGAATAGAATAGGAGGAATTAAATATGGCTCAAATGTTACCTATGGTACAAATTATACCTGATATGAATTTGGCTTATGATCCTGTTACTGGGATTGTTGGAGCATCTTTAGGTTCAGGAGTTGTACTCCTATCCATGGATGAAGTAAGTGAACAAGTAGCAAAAGTAGAATTAGCTGCTGATGCATTAATAGATTCTTTAGATCCTTATACAAGTCCTGTTGATTCATTCCCTGGAAGAGCTGGTGCTCATGTTACTTCAGGGTTATTAACTAATGCAGTATATGGATTTTTATTAGCTACATTTATTATTTTTGCTGCATTACCTATATTACAACTTTTGGGGGTTTTATAGATGGCTGATAAAAAAGCTCCTGCAGATGGCTGGCCAGTTATCAGTGGGGATTACATTGTAGGTGATCCTGAAAGCCCTGTTGCAGTTACAACATTAGCTTCTCACATTGAAGCTGAACTTACTGGAGCAGCAATCGCAGGCCCATGTAAAACAGAAAACTTAGGAGTAGAAAAAGTTGTTGCAAATATTATTTCAAACCCTAATATTCGTTTCTTAATATTAGCTGGTGCTGAAGTACAAGGACATATTACTGGTCAAAGTTTTATTGCATTATATGAAAATGGTGCAGACCCAGATAAAAAGAAAATTATTGGTGCAACTGGTGCTATTCCTTTCGTAGAAAATGTTCCACTTGAAGGTGTTGAAAGATTCCAACAACAATTAGAAATTGTTGATTTAATTGACACTGAAGATGTTGGAGCAATTCAAGCAAAAATTAATGAATGTGTAGAAAAAGATCCTGGTGCTTTTGAAGAAGAAGCTATGGTTATTTCTGTTGAAGGCGACGATGATGATGAAGATGAAGGTGAAGCAATTAAAGTAGTTTCCGCTGAAACCGCTTTAATCGAAGCTAGAATCAGAAACATCAACACTAAAATCGATATGATTGGTGCTATTCAAAGAAATATGGCTGGTAATTATGCTGGTAAAGTTCAAGGTATAATGATCGGTTTAGCTTTTACTTTGATTGTAGGATTTTTATTCTTGATGATTTAAGGAGGAAGAGATTATGGTAGATATTTCTAATAAACCAAATATTACTGGTATGAAAAAAGCAGCTGATGATGCTGAATACAGTTCAAAACTTCTTGCAAGAGAAGGTAAACTTTTCGCAGCTTTACTTTCAACTAGATTTAAAGGTTTTGCTCTCGGTATTTGTTTAGCTTTACTTTTAATCGTAATCATTCCTTTTATTGCAGCAGCATTAGGATTCTAGAGGGGTGTTATTTATGAGTGAAGAAAATTCAATACCTCAAGTTATGGTTTCCACAGATGATTTCCATGATGCAGTTAACAGATTAGATGATGCAGAAGAAAAAGTTGATTTCACTGTTGGAGAATATTATCAACGTTTAGGTCAGCAATCTGGTAGAGATGTTGGTATTTTATACGGTATTATACTTGGATTAATTATTTTAGTTGTAGCTATTAAATTCGGTTTAACTACAATGATGTCAACCTTATTATAGGAGGTTTATACTTATGTTTAGATTTGATAAAGAACAAGAAGTTTTTGATTTCGCAGGAGTCAAAATGGGAGGTCAACCTGGAGAATACCCTACTGTATTAGCTGGTACTATTTTCTACGGTGGACACAATATTATTGATGATGAATTAACTGGAGCTTTTGATAAAGCAAGAGCAGAACAATTAGTAAATGATATGGCTGAAATTTCAGATGTTACAGGTAACCCATATATTGTACAAGTTTTCGGTCAAACAGAAGAAGCTATTGTTAAATATATTGAATATATTGGTGAAATTTGTGATGCACCTTTCCTTATAGATTCAACTTCCGGTGATGCAAGAGTTGCTGGTGCACAATACTCTGATGAATCTGGATTAACAGAAAGGGCTATTTACAACTCAATCAATATGGCAGCAGATAAATCTGAATTAGAAGCACTCGCTGAAACTGACATTAGCGCTTCCATTATCTTAGGATTCAACCCAATGAATGCTACAGTTGATGGTAAAATGGCAATGTGGGAAAACGGTGACGACGGTGCTTACGAAAAAGGTTTACTTGAAGTAGCTGCTGACTGTGGTATTGACAAATTCATGATGGATACTGCAGTTACTCCATTAGGTCAAGGTGCAGGTATTGCTGCAAAAACTTCATTTGCAGAAAAATCCAAATGGGGATACCCTGTTGGTTCTGGTATTCACAATGTACCTTCCGCATGGGATTGGTTAAGAGACTACAAAAAAGCTGGTCACAAAGATGCATTTACTGTTTGTGATATTGGTGCTAACATCGTACAAGTAATGTGTGGTGGAGACTTCGTTCTCTTTGGACCTATTGAAAACGCAAACATTGCATTCCCAGCAGTAGCTCAAACTGATATGTTCATCAGTGAAGCTGCAGCTGATATGGGTACTGAACCTGTAGAAGGTCACCCAATGAACAAATTATTATAGATTGGATTATTTCTAATCTATATTTTTCTTTCTTTTTTTGAAATTTATTTAATAAAATTTATATTATTATAAAAAGATATTATTACTTAATTGTAATTGAGGTTTTAATAATGTCTTTTTTAAGTAAAATTTTTAATAAAGGTCCTAAACCTGTTATTGCTAAATCACGTGAAGGTAATTTAGCATCTTTAACTGCTCAACAGGCTGGTCCTGCAAGTCCTGGTGCTGTTAAAAAGCCAGATGTATTTTATGTAACTGCTTCTGTGGAATTAGGTAATACTACTACTAAATGTATTGTTATGGCTACAAATTTGAATACTAGTGAGTCTTATTTACTTAATAAAACTGTTAAGATGACAAGAGATATCAGACCACCTAAACCTTCAGAGGAAGTTTTCGGTAAAACTGTATGGGGAATTGAATTATCTAAAGAGGCTGTAACTGAAATGGTTAAAGACACTGTTTTAGAAGCTTTAAAGAAATGTAATGTTGACAAAGAAAAGGATTTGGATTTTGTTGTTAGATCAACTGGTGTAACTGCTGGTTTTGCTACTGCTGAAGAAGCAGGTCAACTTATTATTGCTTTGGCTGACGGATGTCTTGAAGCTGATATTCCGCCTCGTAAAATGTCTCCTGCAATGGGTATTTCTCAACTTCCTGAAAAATTGCAGAAACATTCTTTATTGGAAAATATTCTATTTGATGGTGCTGTTGTTAGTGTTGTTCCACCTAAAGGTAAAGAAACTGTTGCAAATGAGATGGAAGGAGAACTTGTTACAGCAGGTATTAAATTAGGTGCTAAATGGACTGATGTGGATTATAGAAATCCTTGTGTTTCTCTTGACTTTGGTTCTACATTAGCTGGACGTATTGTTGATGATAATCATCCTTATGCTAATACTGTTGGTAACTTTTTAGGTTTAGCTGGTGTTGTCAGCGATTCTATTGCAAGAGGATCTGGTAAAATTGATAAGAAAAATGGTGCTGCTTTAGATTTATATTCAGATAAGGCTATTAAAAAGGCTAATCACAAAAAAGCTGAAGAAAATTCATTGGAAGCACATAAATTAATCAATATTTCTAAAGTTCCTAAAGGTGTTGACAGATTCGGTACTGTTCCTTTAAATCCTGAAGCTGCTGAAAAAGCAGGTACTACTTTAATAGGTTGTGATGTTGGAGTTAATGGTGATAAACTTCCTGAATTAATGGATTTAGGTGCTCAGTTTTATGATGAAGATGGTCTTCCAACTTTATTATCTACTTTAGATTATGTAAGTACTAATATTGTAACCAGAGTTTTAGATGTTGCATTTGAAGAAAATGTTATTGTTCCTGGATCTGCTTTAGGAGTTACTGGTAGAGCAGGTATTACTGGTAGAAAACCTGAACTTATTTTAAAGGCTGTTAATGATAAATTTGAGGATGTTGTTTTTGTTGAAGATGGTCTTGCACTTGGTTCAGCTATTATGGCAAGGTGTATGAATTCAATGGGAACTCCTAAATTCCCTATTGGTGGTCATCAAGGTGGTAAATGCATTCTTAAAGATCGTATGAAAATGGCTGGCGGTAAGTTCGCTTAAAAATTTCATTGTGGTTTCTCATGATTTATGCAATTTTGATGGCTGGAGGTAGAGGTACTAGACTAAAAGTTCCTGTTGAAAAACCTCTTTTCAAATTACATGAGAAACCTTTAATTAAATATGTACTTGACAATTTAAATTCATCTAAATTAGTCGACGAAATAATTATTGCGGTTAGTCCAAATGTACCTCAAACTATCAAATATCTAAATTCTATAGATGGGGATTTTAAAATTTTAGATACATCCGGTGAGGATTATCTTACGGATTTATCATATATTCTTGAATATTTTGAGAAAAAATCAAAAGAAGACATTTTAATTTTTATTAATGCTGATTTACCTTTTATATCTCATGAAACAATTGATTTTGTTTTAGATTATTATTTAAATTCCAGTAAAGATGCATTATCTGTTTTAGTTCCTGTTGAAATTTTCACTGATTTGGGCCTTGATTACACATATGATTTTGAGGGCAATGTTCCTTCAGGGTTAAATGTTTTGAGAAGTGAAAATATTGTTCAGGATGAAGATCAGTTAGTTTTAAAAAAAGTTGAATTGGCTTTAAATATTAATACTATTCCAGATAGTGAAATTGCAGAAAAGTTATATTTTAAATATTATCTTTAAATATGATGAAGTTAAATAGTTTATATAAATGAATTAGTTTTCAGGTGATTTAATGGAAAATAAACAAATTCCTAAAAGAGAAGAAAAATTATGGAGCGAAATTAAAAATTACCAAGTAGCTACTAACAATGCAAGAATTCTTGGTGTATTGGATGAGCTCATTATCAATGAAAAAACTGGAAAAATTGTAGATATTGCAATTAGAGTCGAAAGTGACCGTAATATTCATGTTAAAGGGGCTAAAAGAAATGGTGACTTGTTATTAGTTCCTTTTGCTAAAGTAGAAAAAGTAGGCGAATTTATTATCGTAACTGAATAATTTCAGTTATATCTTTTTTTTTTAATTTTATTTTATATGGTCTGTTAACTATTTATAGTTAATAGGTTAAAAATAATGTTTATATTATTCGTATAAGGTGATTTTATGTTGCTTGAAATAGAGAATCTGGCTGTTGAAGTAGCTGGAAAAAAAGTTTTAAAGAATATTAATCTTTCAATTGAAGAAGGAGAAACTCATGTTCTTTTAGGACCTAATGGAGCAGGAAAAAGTACATTATTCTTAACAATTTTAGGTTTTCCACAATATAATGTTGTTCAGGGTTCTATTAAATTTAAAGGTCAGGATATTACAGAATTATCCACAGCTGAAAGAGTAAAGTTAGGTCTTGGTGTAAGTTTCCAGACTCCTCCTTCTATTAGAGGAGTTTCTGTTAGGGATTTATTAAAAATTGAATCTCATCAGGATATGGATGAAGAATTAAATCCAAGAATGCAAGAATTAGCTAAACAACTCAAATTTAGTGATGAATTTTTAGACAGGGATGTTAATTATGGTTTTTCTGGTGGAGAAGTTAAACGTTCTGAAATTTTACAGTTATTAGCTCAAATGCCTGATTTCACCATGTTTGATGAACCGGATTCTGGTGTTGATATTGAAAATGTAGAATTGTTAGCTTCTGAAATTGGAACTTTATTGGATAAAGATAAACCGCAGCGTAGTAGAAAAAGAAGTGGTCTTTTAATTACTCATTTAGGTTATATTTTAAACTTTGTAAGTGCTGATAAAGCTCATGTGTTGATGGATGGTGTAATTTCTTGTTCAGGTAATCCTACAGAAATTCTTGAAGATATTAGAAAAAATGGTTTTAATGGATGTGTTGAGTGTGCGCAATGTTTACAATGATGCTGAAAGAGCTAAAAATAAGAAAGCAGCTCTTGGAGCAGATATTACAATAGAAAACTTTACTGATGAAACAGTTAATGCAATTGATATGATTGATGATTTGGATGATTTAGGAAAACAGACTAAAAAAGATCTTTTAAAAGTTGGTGTTGACACCGATGAAAATAACAGATCAGGTTCTTTTCTTCAAGTTGACCAGAGTAATATTTTCACTAATAACTCCATGTCTGATTCTGTTGAAGTCATGAACATTGGTGTTGCACTTGATAAATATAATTGGTTAGATGAATATCTTTGGAATGTTGTAAAACCTGATGCAGATAAATACACAGCAAAAACTGCTTTACGTGAAGAAAAAGATGGTATTACTAGTGGTTATTTTGTCAGATCTCTTCCAGGTACTCGTGAAGTAATGCCTGTTCAGGCTTGTATGTTTATTAGTGATGAAGACATTATGCAAACTGCTCACAATGTTATTATTGCTGAGGAAAATTCAGAGTTGCATTTAATCACTGGTTGTGCTACAGGAGATGACATATCTTCTGCAATGCATGTTGGTGTTTCTGAGATGTATTTAAAACCAGGTTCCAAAATTACTTTTACAATGGTTCACAACTGGGCAGAACAAGTGGAAGTACGTCCTAGAACTGGAGTTAAAGTTGGAGATAATTCTACTTATATTAATAATTATATTTTAACAAGTCCTGTAAGTACTTTACAATCTTATCCTACTGCTTATTGTGATGGTAAAAACTCAAGAGCTATTTTCCAATCTATTCAGGGCGGTAAAAAAGATTCTATTATTGATGTGGGTTCTAGAGTACTTTTAAATGCTGAAGGTGCTAGGGGAGAAGTTATTTCAAGAGCAGTATCACAGGATGAATCTAAAATTTATTCAAGAGGGCATCTGTCAGGTACCGTTCCTGATGTTAAAGGACACTTAGAATGTCATGGATTAGTTTTATCTGATGATAGTCTTATTTATGCAGTTCCTGAGCTTGAAGCTAGTTCTGCAAATCTTGAAATGTCTCACGAAGCTGCAGTTGGTAAAATTTCCGAAGATGAAATTAATTATTTAACTTCTCGTGGAATTACTGAAGAAGATGCAGAATCAATGATTGTAAGAGGATTTTTAAACATTGATATTACTGGTCTTCCAGAAGAATTAGCTGAGCAAACTCAAAATATGATTGATATGAGTTTAGATGGAATGTAATTCCATTCTTCTTCTTTTTTTTTCAAATTTTGTTTTATAGTATATAAACTTTTTGGCTTTATTTTCTAAGTAACCTTTATATTAATTATTAATGAAATATATTATTCAGTACATAATGTAATGCTGAGCTAGCTCATTAAGTACATAAAATTGTGTTTTAAGGTATGCCTAAACTGGTATTCCTTGAAAAAAGATTTTAAAATTTTTTAAAAAACTTTAAAATTTGGTTTTGGAAGACAAATGTTTTCTCAAAATCGTAAAAAAAATATTTATAGAGGAGGAGAGACTCTATGGCTGATGATGTAAAAATTGTAATGTTTTGTTGCAACTGGTGTTCCTATGGAGGAGCAGACACAGCTGGTACTGCAAGGATGCAATACCCACCGAATATTAGAGTTATTCGTGTAATGTGTTCTGGAAGAATTGACCCACAATTTGTTTTAAAAGCATTTAAAGAAGGTGCTGACGGGGTATTTGTAGCTGGATGTCACATGGGTGACTGCCACTATGATGCTGGTAACTACAAATTAGATCGTAGAATGAGATTAATTTATAAATTAGTTGATGATATGGGAATTGGAAAAGAAAGAGTTCACCACGACTGGATTTCCGCATCCGAAGGTGAAAAATTCTCTGAAGCTGTTAAAATGATGGTTAACAGAATCAAAGACTTAGGTCCAGCTCCATTAAAACAACAATTAGATGCAGAAAAATAAATTGGAGGAGTTTTTTATGGCAGATAAAGTAAAAATAGGAACTATGTGGTTAGGCGGATGTTCCGGTTGCCACTTATCTATTGCGGATTTCCACGAATCTTTAATTGATATTATGGATTTCGCAGAATTTGAATTTTCCCCTGTGCTCATGGATACTAAATATGATGAAGTCCCTGATTTAGATATTATTATCGTTGAAGGTGGAATAAGAAACGACGAAAACAGAGAATTAGCTGAAATGTTAAATGAAAAAGCTAATATGGTTATTTGTTACGGAACTTGTTCTTGCTACGGTGGTATTCCAGGTCTCGGAAACTTATGGACTGTTGAAGAATTAGAAGAAGAAGCGTACATTAACTCAGTATCTACTGTAAACCCTGATGGAATTATTCCTAATGAAGATGTACCTCATCTTGAAAGCAGAGTAAGACCATTAAGTGAATGTATGGATATTGATTTAATGATTCCAGGTTGCCCACCTCGTTCTGATGTTGTAGCAGAAGCTATTTTAACATTATTAAGAGGAGAAACTATCGAATTACCTTCTACTAACCTTTGTGAAGTATGTCCTAGAGAAAAACCACCTGCTGGTTTAGCTATGGACTTTATTAAAAGACAATTTGAATTAGGTGCACCTGAACCTGATTTATGTTTAATTACTCAAGGATTAGTATGTATGGGTCCTGCAACCGTATCTTTATGTGGAGCTGAATGTCCTTCTATTGCTATTCAATGTAGAGGATGTTATGGTCCTACCGCTAAAGTATTAGATCAAGGAGCAAAAATGATCAGTGCTATTGCATCTGACTACGGTGTACAAGAAGATAAAACAGTTGATCCAGAAACTGTTGCTGATCAATTAGATGATATTGTAGGTACTTTCTATACTTACACATTACCTGCTGCTTTAGTACCAATGAAAATGCAGAAAGGAGGAGAATAAAATGGTTAAACTTACTATGGAGCCTGTCACTCGTATTGAAGGACACGCTAAAATTACTGTGCATCTCGACGATGCAGGAAATGTAGAAGAAACAAGATTACATGTTATGGAATTCAGAGGTTTCGAAAAATTCTTACAAGGTCGTCCTGTTGAAGAATTAGCAAGAATTGTACCTAGGATTTGTGGTATTTGTGATGTACAACACCACTTAGCAGCTGCAAAAGCAGTTGACCAAATTTTCGGATATGATGATAATGAAATTTTGCCTGCTGCATACAGAATGAGAGAAATTATGAACTGGGGTTCATACATGCACTCTCACGCACTTCATTTCTACTTCTTAGCAGCACCAGATTTAATCATTCCAAATGGAACTAGAAAAACTAGAAATGTTTTCCAAGTTATTAAAGACATGCCTGATGTTGCACTTCAAGCTATTAACATCAGAAGAAATGGTTTAGAAATTGTTAGAAAAATCGGTGGTCGTCCAATTCACCCTACTTCCTCAACTCCTGGAGGTATTTCTACTGAATTAGATGCTGATACTCAAAAAGATTTACTTGAAAGAGCAAAAACAAATGTTGAATTAGCTCAAGCTACTTTAGATTTAGCTCTTCCTGTATTTGAAGAAAACATTGATTTAATTTCCTCATTAGGTAATTTCGGTGACACCAGACACTGTGGTCTCGTAAAACCTGATGGTACCTGGGATGTATATAATGGTAATGTAAGAATCAAAGACAAAGATGGAAGTGACTTACTCGAATACAGAAACGAAGAATACACTGACATCGTTGCTGAACACGTTAAACCTTACTCCTGGTTAAAATTCCCATACATTAAAGAAATGGGTTATCCTGAAGGTATTTACAGAGTTGCACCATTATCTAGGATTAATGTTTGTGACGACATGCCTAAAGAAGCACCTCTTGCACAAGAAGCTCTTAAAGCTTTCCGTGACTCTTTCGGATATGCTCAAGCACCATTATTATTCAACTATGCTAGACTCATAGAATTATTAGCATCTGCTGAATGTGCTGCTGCAGCATTAGAAGAAGATTTATCTGGTCAAAAATTCCCAGATGAATTAGAAAGAACTGAAGGTAAAGGTGTAGGTATTGTTGAAGCTCCTCGTGGTACTTTAATCCACCACTATGAATCTGATGAAAATGGTTTAACTAGCAAAGCTAACATTGTTGTTGCTACAATCCAAAACAACCCGGCTATGGAAATGGGTATTCATCAAGTTGCTAAAGATTACATCAAACCTGGTGTAGAAGTAGATGATAAAATTTTCAACTTAATGGAAATGGTTATCAGAGCTTACGACCCATGTTTATCATGTGCTACCCATACAATGGATAGTCAAATGAGATTAGCTGAAGTAGATATTGTAGACAGTGAAGGAAACCTCATTAAAAAATTCTAAATTTAAGGGGGTTTTTTATAAATGATTGTATTTAATGAAGATGGCTGTATTAAATGTGGAGCTTGTGAAGGTACTTGCCCTACATCAGCTATTGATGTAACACCTAACGCAATTATTCACTGTGACACTTGTGGTGAAGAACCTAAATGTGCAGATGTTTGTCCTCAAGGAGCATTAAAAGTTGAACAATACGAAATTGTTGATGGTGTTGAACAAGCAAGATTAGTATTCAATTCAGTTTTATGTGATTCCTGTGGTAAATGTGCTGAAGTTTGCCCACAAGAAACTATTAAAGTTACTGGTGAAAATTTAAAAGAAGTTGAAGGTTTCTGTGTAATGTGTCAAAAATGTGTTGACATTTGCCCAGTTGATGTAATTGGTATTCCTGGTGTTAAAGAACCTGCTGAATATGATTTAGACCTTAAAGGCAAAGGTCCTGTTTACATCCAAAATTGTGTTGGATGTGGAACTTGTGTAGATCCTTGTCCTGTAAGTGCTATTACTCTTGATGAAGTTGGAAGTCCGGTTACTGTAAATGATGATTGTATTAGATGCGGATTATGTTCTCAAACTTGTCCTTGGAATGCAATTTTCATTGCTGAAAAAATACCTGTCAAACGTTCAAAAGAAATTGAATCATTCACTTTTGATTCAGCTAAATGTATTGGTTGTAACACTTGTGTAGAAGCATGTCCTGGTGACTTTATTTCTGCTAATAGTGCAAGTTTAACTGTTGCAATTCCAAGTGTATGTGCTGCATGTGGTTTATGTGTAAAACTTTGTCCTGTTGATGCATTAGATATTAATGTTGAATGGGGTGAAGGTGCACCTGTTGATGCAGAAGGTATTGGAAGAGATGTTGAAAAATGTGACTTTGTCGGTGCATGTGCAAACAAATGTCCTACTGAAGCTATTCGTGTAGTTACCAAAACCGGTATGCTATGCCCTACTTT
>CADAAJ010000015.1 GCA_902785855.1 uncultured Methanobrevibacter sp.
TCAGAGTTAATCAGTTTTCCATCAATTTGCATATTATACCTCTTTAAAAGAATTGTAATGGTCAGAAGTATAGTAAACTTTATAATTTCCGCTGTTATAAACTATTCTTTCAGCTCCACGGTCTGTTCCATTTGCATTAATATCACATTCAATATATTTTGAATCAGAATCTGGTAAAATGTGTTGTCTGTTTGTAAATGTATCTCCCCCTATACTTTTACCAGGAGCATAATTTTTAAGAGGTCCTCCATGCCATCCAAGATTTTGCGCTTCAGCTTTTGTTATATAATTACTTGGAAGTTTATGGAATTCTTTAATATAAGCAGATACCTCATCAACAGTACAGTATTGACCATTTTCCTCTACATTAACATTAGAACTACTACCAAAATCCAAAAAATCAAAAAATCCTGCACTAACAGAACTAACTGACAACAATAAAACAACAAATAGGGCAATTAAAAAAACCATCTTTTTATTCATTTAATAACTCCAAATATTCTTTTATTGCATCTTTATAACTTCTAAGAGGTTTAAATCCATTTTCAACCCATTTTTTATTTTCTAAAACAGAGTAATTTGGTCTTGGAGCAGCTCTTGCAAATTCTGATGCAGTAACAGGAATAACCTTAACATTCTTTTTAGCAATTTCAAAAATATATTTTGAAAATTCACACCAAGAACAACTTCCAGAATTAGTAATATGATAAATACCAAAATAATCTGTATTAATTAGTTGAGAAATAGCTTTAGCTAAATCTGGAGTATAAGTAGGAGTTCCTACTTCATCATAAACAACTTTAACTTCATCGTGATTTTCAGCCAATTCCAACATTGTTTTAGGGAAATTCTTTCCATTAATTCCATATAACCATGCTGTTCTTATAATGAAATATTTATCAAGAATTTCTAAAATAGATTCTTCACCTTTTAATTTACTTTTACCATATACACTTATAGGACCAATTTCATCATCTTCAATCCATGGACGTGTATTTTCGCCATTAAATACATAATCAGTACTAATATGAACTAAAACACAGTCAAATTTCTTACAAGCTAAAGCTAAATTTTTTACACCATCACCATTGACACTAAAAGCAGTATCCTGATTTTCTTCACATCCATCAACATCAGTATATGCTGCAGAGTTAATGACAATGTCAGGATTTTTATCGTCGATGACACTGAAAACTTCTTCTTTATTAGTAATATCTAATGTTTTTGAGGTTGTAAGAATTAACTCATGGTTATTTTTCAAAACATCAATTAAATCATAGCCTAACATACCATTTGAACCAGTAATTAAAATTTTCATAAATATCACTTAAAACTTTAATATATGTTATAAATATATATTAACTTAATATTTAAAAAATGGAGTTAGAATTATGAAAATATGTATTATTGGTCAGGGATATATTGGACTTCCAACAGCCGCTTTATTTACTAGAAATCATTGCAATGTTGTTGGAGTAGATGTTAATGATAAAATTGTAAATAATTTAAATAAAGGTATTATTCACATTGAAGAACCAGGAATATCTGAAATAATCAAAAATGCAGTTAAAAATGGTGTTTACTCTGCTAGTCTAACTCCTCAAGAAGCAGATGCATTTATTATAACTGTTCCAACCCCATACATTATTGAAAATTATAGTTGTGATTTAAGTTATGTAATAAGTGCATGTGAATCAATAATACCATATTTAAAAGAAGGAAATACTGTTATTATTGAATCAACAATAGCTCCAATGTCAACTAATGAAACAATTAAACCAATATTTGAAAAAGCAGGATTTACAATTGGTAAAAATTTATTTTTAGCTCATTGTCCAGAAAGAGTTCTTCCGGGAAAAATTTTAGAAGAATTAGTTCATAATGATAGAATTATAGGTGGTATAACACCAGAATGTTCTAAAAAAGCTAGTGAAGTATATGGACAATTTGTTGAAGGAGATTTAATGCTTACTGAAGCTAAAACTGCAGAATTATCAAAATGTATGGAAAATACATTTAGAGATGTTAATATTGCTCTTGCTAATGAACTTGCTAAAATTTGTACTGAAATTGGTGTGAATGCCCTTGATGTAATAAAATTGGCAAACAAACATCCAAGAGTTAATCTTCACTCCCCAGGACCTGGTGTTGGAGGACATTGCCTTGCAATAGATCCTTACTTTATTTATGCAAAGGCACCCGAAAAAGCAAAAATTATTAAATTGGCACGTGATACAAACAATTCAATGCCAAAATTCGTATGTGAAAATGTTAAAAAAATCATTTCAAATGGTAAAATTGCAATTTTAGGAGTTTCATACAAAGGAAATACTGGTGATGACAGAGAAAGCCCTGCATATGAAATAATCCAAGAATTAAGTAAAGATTTTAAAATAGCTATTCATGACCCACACATTAAAAATCCAAATTTTGTTAGTTTAGATGAAGCTACAAAAAATGCTGATTTGATTTTGGTGTTATGTGACCACAATGAATTTAAAGAACTTGATTATGATTTAATTTCAAAAAATATGTCAAAACCAATAATATTTGACACAAAAAATATAATAAAAGAAGTTCCAAATGAAATTAAATTATATAATTATGGAAACTTATATTCACTGAATTAAAAATCAATGGATTGATCTTTCGGTAATTCATTACCATTCCATGCTTTTAAACTGCTCCATTCGGAGTATGGATTATCCCAGAATGGATCATTAAATCCTAATCCTAATGGTAAAAATACAGCGCAACAGAAATAAAGACTACCTGTATTAACTTCTTTTTCAGAAATATCCGCTTGTGAACCGTTAATTCCTATTTTTAACCAACCATTTTCATTAAAGTTTTGATCACCTTCAAAATGTTTCCTTAACACTTGTGTTAAAGCTCCCCTAACCTGAGCAGGATCAATATTATTAGGTAAAATCTTCAATAATGCTGCTTGAGAAAGTAAATGGAATATACCGGAACGGTAAGATAATGATTTACCCAAAACTGGATAAGTACCCTCAGGAGAAATCATTCTTTCAAGTTGAGAAGATAATCTAGAAGACCTCATATATTGAACATCTAAAAATTCTCCATCCTGAAGATTATATTTTCTCATGACTTTTAAAATATCATTAAGCATTGGATGAATAAATAAACTATTACAATAACCTACATCATAGTCTTCACCATCTGAATAAACCGCATCTCCCAAATAAAATTCATCTCTGAATTTCATAACACCATAAGATAAACGTTGCATATCACACTCACCAGTAAACTCCAATAATGTAGCTTCGATTATTGCAGTAAATAACAACCAATGATTTTCATAAGGTGCTATGACTCTTGTTTTTTTAAGAATACGGGTAATTCTAGCTTGAACATCCATAGATAAATTAAGCCAAATATTATTTTTAGCTCTGAGTAATCCTTGAGCAAACAAAGCAACTTCAACTAAAGATTGCTTTGGGTCCACTGAAAATATATAATCGTTACTATGTGGATTAACAGCGTTTTTAATAGATTTAATTGTTAATTTAGTGTATTTTTTACGTAACTGACCTTCTTGTGAATCGTCCACACCCAATTCTAGCCATGGAGCAATTCCATTAAATACACGAGAAAATGCCTCTAAATAAACAAAATTTTGTCCTTGAGGAGAATGTGACTCATAATCCATATTTCTTTTTAAAGAATCTTTTGATAAATTATTTAAAACAGGATATGCAATCTTTTCTAACATTTCCACCCAAAATATTCTATCTTCCCAAACAGGTGGTTTTTCCTCCACAATTGGCTCTTCTTCTTCCTTTTTAAATCTTTTAAATAACGAATTACTCATGAATAATATTCTGTTATACATAATATATAAAGATTTAAATAAGTCATATATTTTTCAAAATTATTAAATTTATATATATTATTAAAGATATACATTTATCATTAAAAAGAGGGATAAAAATATGGCAACAATGTCTGAAAAAATATTAGCTAATGCTTCAAATAATGATAAAGTTAGTGCTGGAGATATTATAATTGCAAATATTGATGTAGCTATGACTCATGATTTAACCGGACCACTCTCAGTTGAATCATTTGAAAAAATTGGAGCTAAAAAAGTTTGGGACCCATCAAAAATTATCATCCCTTTTGACCATCAGGTCCCAGCAGATTCTATTGATTCAGCTAATAATCATATTTTGATGAGAGAATTTGTAAAAAATCAAAATATCGAACATTTTTATGATGTTAATGCTGGAGTATGTCATCAGATTCTTCCGGAACTAGGTCATGTAGTACCAGGTGAAGTAATTGTTGGAGCGGATTCGCATACATGTACTCATGGAGCATTAGGTGCTTTTGCAACAGGTATTGGTTCTACCGACATGGCTATGGTTTTTGCTGAAGGTAATTTATGGTTTAAAGTACCTGAAACAAATAGATTTAATATTGAAGGTAAATTAAAAAGTAATGTTTTTGCAAAAGATGTTATATTACATATAATAGGTAAAATGGGTGCTGATGGTTCAACTTATAAAGCATGTGAATTTGCAGGCGAAACTGTAAAAAATATGAATATTTCAGACAGAATGGTTTTATGTAATATGGCAATTGAAATGGGTGGAAAAACTGGTTTGGTTGAACCAGATGATAAAACAAAAAAATATGTTGAAAGTCGCTCTAAAAAACCTTATAAAATATATAAAACAGATTTAGATTCTTCATCATTAAATATTATTGATATTAACGTTGATGATTTAGAACCTCAAGTTGCTTGTCCTCATAATGTAGATAATGTAAAACCTGTAAGCGAAATTGACCAGGAAATTGATCAGGTATTTTTAGGTTCCTGTACTAATGGAAGACTTGAAGATTTAAGAGATGCTGCAAAAATATTAAAAGGAAATAAAATAGCTAAACAAACTAGAATGTTAGTTATTCCTGCATCTAAAGAAGTTTACTCAAAAGCATTAGATGAAGGATTACTTAAAATATTTGTTGATTCTGGAGCTCTTGTATCTGCTCCATGTTGTGGTCCATGTCTTGGAGGACATACAGGAATAATAGGTCCTGGTGAAGTGAGTTTATCAACTTCAAATAGAAACTTCAAAGGAAGACAAGGTTCACCTGAAGGTAAAGTATATTTATCTTCTGCTGCAGTTGCTGCTGCATCTGCAATTGAAGGAAAAATTGTAGCACCGGAGTGATAATATGAAAGGACGAGCATGGAAATTTGGAAATGATATTGATACAGACATTATAGTTCCTGGAAGATATTTAATCTATACTGATGAGGAAAGATTATCAAAACACTGTATGGAAGGTTTAGATCCTGATTTTCATAAAAAATGTAAAAAAGGAGATTTTATTGTTGCAGGTCTAAATTTTGGTTGTGGTTCTTCAAGAGAACATGCTCCAATTGCTCTTAAAGGTGCGGGTATTTCAGCTGTAATAGCTGAGTCTTTTGCAAGAATATTTTATAGAAATGCTATTAATGTAGGAATTCCATTACTTGAAGCCCCAGGAATTACAAAAATTATTGAAGATGGTGATGAAATTAGCATAGATATGGAAAATGCTACAATAACATCAAAAAATGGAGAAAATATTAAATTTAAAAAATTACCTCCATTCATGTTAGAAATAATAAATAAAGGTGGTTTAATTGAATACCTCAAAAAATAATTATCAGATTGCTGTTATTCCAGGGGATGGAATAGGTAAAGAGGTAATGGAAGCAACAATATCTGTTTTAGATAAATTAAATTTAAACTTTAATTATGTTTATGGAGAAGCAGGAGATGAATGTTTAAAGGAAAATGGTACTGCTTTACCTGAAAAAACATTGGAAATTATAAAAAATTCAGATGCATGTTTATTTGGTGCTGCAGGAGAAACTGCTGCAGATGTTATTGTAAAAATACGCCAAGAAATGAAAATGTTTGCTAATTTAAGACCTGTTAAAACTTATCCAAATACTAATTCATTATTTGATAATATTGACTTTATGATTGTTCGTGAGAATACAGAAGGAATGTATATTGCAGATGAAGAATCATACACCGATGATGGTGCAATTGCAAGACGTATTATTACTAAAAATGCAGAAAAACGTATTATTGATTATGCATTTAAATATGCTAAAAAAAATAATAAAAGTAAAGTTACAGCAGTTCATAAAGCTAATGTGTTAAAAAAAACCGATGGATTATTTAAAGAAATTTTCTATGAAGTTGCTAAAAATTATCCAGAAATTGCAACCGAGGACTTTTATGTAGATGCAACAGCAATGTATCTAATTACACAACCTCAAAACTTCGAAGTAATAGTTACAACCAACCTTTTCGGAGATATTTTATCTGATGAAGGGGCTGGACTTGTTGGAGGTTTAGGTTTAATTCCATCTGCAAATATTGGTGAAGATGCAGCATTATTTGAACCTGTTCATGGTTCAGCACCAGATATTGCTGGTCAAAATAAAGCAAATCCTATAGCTATGATGCTGTCAGCCATCATGATGCTTAGATATTTGGGTGAAAATGAAGCTGCAGATACTTTTGATAACGCAATATTAAATGTGTTAAGTGATGCTGATAAATTAACTAGTGATTTAGGTGGTTCAGCGACTACACTTGAACTAACTAATGAAATTATAAAAAAATTATAAAGGAGAGATAAAATGAACTTTAAAAAATTAAGTAAAATACAATTAGCTGCACTATTTATTATATTTATTATGGTAATTAGTGGGGTAGCAGGATTTATGCTCATATTATTTGGATAAATTAAAAAAGAGGAAGATAAAATGGTAAAATACAATATAGCAGCAGTAGTTGCTGAATTTAACTTTGATATTACACAAATGATGTTAGACCTTGCAAAAGCAGAAGCAAGAAATAGAGACTGTGAAATTACAAAAGTAGTAACTGTTCCTGGTGTTTTTGATATGCCACTTGTACTTAAAAAATTATTACAAAAAGGAGAATATGATGCAATTATCACTTTAGGTGCAGTTATTGAAGGTGCAACAGACCATGATCAAATCGTAGCACAACATGCATCACGTAAAATTGCTGATTTAGCATTAGAATATGACACTCCAGTAGCACTTGGTATAACTGGTCCTGGAATGACAAGAATGGATGCTCACAGACGTGTTAAAAATGCAAAAAGTGCTGTTGAAGCAGCAATTAAAATGTGTGATAGATTAAACGAAATTTAGATGATTACATGGAAATTTTAAAACCGAATGAATTAAAAGAAAAATTCAATGATCCTTGGATTGCACCTTATGAAAAAGTCCTGACTATGGTTGATGGCAATAAAGTCGAAATTGTTGAATACCATCCTTGTATTTCCGGTTCTCATTGGTTATTAAATCAATACAGAAATAATTCAAAACTCATTGATTCCGCTTATCGTGACGGGAACAAGCATGTATATAAATGTCATGTGGGTTGTGAACCATTAGATTTAAAAGCTAGTTTTAATGCAGCGGGAATTGATGAAATTGATATTAATGGTGATGAAGTAAAAGTAACCCATGCAGGTCTTGCCGGTGCTGGTGTTGGAGCTGGAATGTGCAGAGGAATGGGTGAAGGTGTTAAATATATTGAGCTTATTGAAACCGGTGGCGGTTCAAAAGTTGGAAAAGCAACAGTTGTAACACCAAAACTTGAAAAAATTGTTATAGGTATTGATGATACTGATACAAAAGATGCTGGAGCAACCTGGACAATGGCCCATAATTTAGGTGTTGAATTAAGTAATCAAGGATTTGAATATTTAGACCATATAATTGTCCAATTATATCCACATAATCCTCATAAAACTCAAAATTGTGTTTCAATTGCCCTTACTTTTGCTGTTGAAAGTGATAAAAAAGAAGAATTAATTAATAAAGTTATTGAAATTCTTAAAAGAGATACACTATCTGATAAAACAGCAATAGCTGTATTAGAAGGTTTAACAATTCCTAAAAAATTAAGAGAATATTCTATTTCAGCTAAAACTGGAATGGTTGATGTTGAAACTGCTGAAAAAACAGCTAAAGAATTAAACATAGATTTGATTTCAGTTACAGGAAATCAGGGAAAAGTAGGTGCTCTGGCTGCACTTGGACTTTATGATGATGTTGAAGAAGCTGTTAAAGCATACAATGAAAATTGAACCACCCCATCCTATAGAGGATGGGGATTCCTGAATTTTTTTCACATAAATTTCGTTCCATTTCTTATGAAATGGACTTCCACTATTTTTTTTAACCTACAAAATAATATTTAAGAAGTTACCCTGATTAGGCTTAGTAAATTCTTTAATTGATGTGGCAGTAGTATTTTTAAATATTACTTGAACCGTATTATTGCCAAAAGTAAAATTCTGATCTTCAAGATATTTAACCTGACCTACTAATTCATTATTAACTGAAATATAATATGAAGAATCATTTCTAAATATACCAGTTGAATTAAGAATAGATTCATTATTTAAAAATACTTCACAATCTGTTGCATTTTTATTTTTTGATGAAATACTAAATTTTTCATGAATTGTGATATTGTCTTTATTATGAGAATGATCAACAATTGAATTTTCAAAAACTTCTTTTAAACGAGAATTTTGAATAACATATCCATTTTCAATATCTAATGCCTTTTTAACATGAATTGGAAGTCTTAAAATATCCGGTTCGCCATCCCTTGGACCATATAATTTATAAACATTACCAGATATTTGAATCGTATCATTGTGTTTAATTCCTAATGTCATCATAGCATCATTTGGCATGCGTATAACACTAGATTCATTTTCAATAGCTGTATCGACTGTATATGGTCCTCTAACAGAAATTGAGTTATCTCTTGGAGAATCATCTGCATAAATAATTAAGTTTCTTGAATTAGGTTCAATAGATAAAATACCATTTTCGAAGTGTGCAGCTCCAAAAAATGTTGAAATCATCAAAAGCAATACAATAATAGAAATAATTAAAGGAAAATGAATTTTAATAAATGATTTAAATAAATTGGCCCTAGGTGTTTTTCTATACATAACAATTGATTTAATAATAACTTTAATAATGTAAACAATAGCTATGATTAAACCAAATAAAGAAATCATGATTCCAATAGATAGTGGAACGAATTTTACAAAAAATATTGTAAATAATCCTAAAATAACCAATGACAATCCAACAATAGACATACGTATAAAATAACCAATGTCATCAATCATGACAACTCTACCGTATTTATTAGCACGGCTTATAATTGTTCTTACAACTTCATTAGCCATTAAATTTAAATCTGATAATGGAGACATGTCATGTTCAATTGCACCAATGTCTACTTCAGTAATTGTTATTCCCAAAACATCAGCATCAATAACAATACCCACATCTACACCATAATCCTTTTCAAAATTAATTTTCTTTAAAACATCCTTACGTGCTGCAAACTGACCACTTAAAGGTTGTTCAAAAGAAATTTCTGGGAAAAAAAAGTTTAAAAGTGGCTTTGCAGTAAGTTCAGTTACTCTTCCGCTTTCACGGGCAAACTTAGTTTTAGTAATATCAGTTTTTCCATTTAAAATAGGTTTAATCATTGCTTCAACTTTTTTAGAAGTTAAATTATGAATATCAGCATCAATAAAAGCAATAATATCACAATCTGCTTCTTTATAACCAGTGAAAAGTGCTTCACCTTTTCCTTTATTAGTATCATGATTAATAACCTGAGCTCCAGCTTTAATAGCTTCAAATTCAGTATTATCACTAGACCCATCATTAACCACAATAACTTCATCTACAAAAGATACCATTTTAATTACTTCAACGACACGTGCAACGGTATCTTCTTCATTATATGCAGGTATAATAACAGAAACCTTCTGATATTTATTAGGTTTGCTAGATTTAATACTGGCAAGTAATAAACCAACAATGACTAAAAACCAATACACTATAAATTCACCTATAAATTTTTACATTAATAGTTTTATTATTTAAATAGATATAAATGTTTTTAAAAATCCGGCCAAAATCCCTATTTAAATTTATTAATAATTAATTTAAAATGATATATAAAGATTGAAAAACGTGAAAAAATGATAGAAAAAACACTTGAAAAAGAATTAAATTTAAAAAACTGGCAAGTGAAAAATGTAATTAAATTAATAGATAATGGAAATACAATACCTTTTATTGCCAGATATAGAAAAGATATAACTGGGGCTTTAAATGATGAAACACTGAGAAATTTTGATGAAAGATTAAAATATTTAAGGAATTTAGAAGAGAAAAAAGAAAAAATCACCAATAGAATAAATGAATTAGGAAAACTCAGTGATGATTTAAAAAATAAAATTTTTAATGCAAATACATTAGTTGAACTTGAAGATTTATACAGACCTTATAAAAGTAAAAAACAAACAAGAGCAACAAAAGCAAAGGAAAACGGATTAGAACCACTTGCACAAATTATTTTAAAACAAGAAATAAAGGAAAATATTAAAAAAATTGCTGAAAAATATTTAAATGAAAATATAAAAACACCAGAAGATGCAATTAAAGGTGCACAAGATATTATTGCAGAAATTGTTGCAGACAATTCAAGCTTTAGAGGAAAAATCAGAAAAAATAATTTTTACAATGGTAAAATTGAAACAAAAGCTAAAGATAAAAGCATTTCAACAGAATATGATATTTACTATAATTATTCAGAAAATGTTAAAAGAATACCTCCACACCGTATTTTGGCAATAAATAGAGCTGAAAAAGAAAAAGTAATTACTGTAAAAATTGCCTGTGATGATGATGAAAATATAACCTATCTTAACAGACATGTTTTAAAAAATATTTCAAAAATACCAGAAAAAGTAGAATATAACAGGTATACAACACCAATTATTAAAATAGCAATTGAAGATTCATATAAAAGATTAATTTCCCCTGCAATTGAACGTGAAATAAGAAATCAATTAACCGAAAAGGCAGAGAAAAAATCCATCGAAGTTTTTGCTAAAAATCTAAATCAGCTTTTAATGGAAAGTCCACTTACTGATAGAACAATACTGGGATGGGATCCAGCATTTAAAACTGGTTGTAAATTAGCTATTATTGATAAAACAGGAAAAGTATTGGATACTTCATTAATTTATCCTACAGCACCACAAAATAAAGTATCTGAATCCATTAAAACTGTTAAAGAATTAATTGATAAATATAATATAGATGTTATAGCAATTGGAAATGGAACTGCATCAAGAGAATCAGAGCAGGTTGTAGTAGATATAATAAAAAATACCAATGTTGAATATATCATAGTTAATGAAGCTGGTGCATCAGTATATTCTGCTTCTAAACTTGCAGATGAAGAATTTCCAAAATTTAGTGAAGGAGAAAGAAGTGCTGTATCAATTGCCAGGAGACTACAGGATCCATTAGCAGAACTTGTTAAAATAGACCCAAAATCCATTGGAGTTGGTCAATATCAACACGATATGAACCAAAAACAATTATCGCAATCATTGACTGGTGTTGTTGAAAAAGTAGTAAATGAAGTGGGAGTTGATCTTAATACGGCATCTTACAGCTTATTAAATTATGTTTCAGGAATTGGAAGTACAACAGCAAAAAATATAATAAAATACCGAGAAGAAAATGGAAGTTTTAACAATAGAAAAGAACTGTTAAATGTTAATAAACTTGGTAAAAAAACATTTGAACAATGTGCGGGCTTTATAAAAATTGACAATCCAGATTATCCACTAGATAATACCACAATACACCCTGAATCATATGATATTACATACAAACTATTAAAAAAACTCAATTATTCTGTTGAGGATATTGGAAAAAATAATTTAAAATTCAATAATATTGATTTCAATGAAATTTCACAGGAACTGGATGTTGGAGTTGAAACTTTAAAAGATATAATCAAAGAACTTAAAAAACCAGGACGGGACCCTCGTTTAGATATGCCAAAACCAATTTTAAGAAAAAATACATTATCAATAGATGATTTAGAAATAGGAATGACAATGCAGGGAACTGTTAGAAACATCGTTGATTTTGGAGCATTTGTAGATATTGGAGTTCATCAAGATGGTTTAGTTCACATTTCTCAATTAGTAAATGATAAGTTTGTTAAACATCCATTAGATATTGTTAGTGTTGGAGATATAGTAGATGTTAAGGTTTTAGATGTTGATACAAAACGAAACCGTATAAATCTAACAATGATAATATAATTTTATTAATAACTAAAAATAAAATATTGTATATTTAAAAATAGAAGGGATTTAAATGACACCAAAAATAATGATTATTCTTGGAAGTGCATCTGATATTGCCATTGCAGAAAAATCAATGGACATATTAGACAAGCTTGAAATACCATATAGTTTGAAAATTGCATCAGCTCATAGAACTCCAAATCTTGTTCGTGAAATTGTTAAACAAGGTACCGATGCTGGAATTGAAGTATTTATCGGAATAGCAGGATTAGCTGCACATCTTCCAGGCTCAATTGCTGCATATACACCAAGACCTGTTATTGGTGTTCCAGTAGATGTTAAAACTGGAGGTGTTGATGCATTAGAATCAATAGTTCAAATGCCATATCCTTCTCCAATTGCAACAGTGGGAATAGATAGAGGAGATAATGCTGCAATTCTTGCTGCACAATTTATTGGTATTCATGATGAAGAAGTTCACAAAAGAGTTATCGCTCTTAGAAAAGAATATGCTTTAAAAGTTAAGCAATCAAATGAAGATGTTGTTCAAAAAATTGACAGACCATTTTTAGAAAATGATTTTTTAAGAATTAAAAATTTAAAAATCAATGATATAAAAATTGATGAAGAAGTAACTAAAAAATGTAAAAATAAAGATGCAGAAGTTGTAATCATTGTTGGAAGACAAACTGATGTTGGTACAGCTAAAAAACTAGGTATCATATTAGAACGTCTTAAAATAAGCTATGATACAAAAGTTGTTTGTCCAATAAGATCAACAAATAAATTTACAAATTATGTAAAATCAATGAAAAATGCTAAAATATTCATTGGAATAAGTTCTAACTCATCACAAGTTACTGGAGGTATTGTAGGCCTTACTGCAAGACCAGTTATTGGAGTTCCATGTACTAATGAAAATGGTGATGATTATATGTTAACTACAGTCAGTATGCCACCAGGAGTTCCAGTTGCTACTGTTGGAATAAATAATGGTAAAAATGCTGCTGTACTAGCTGCTGAAATTCTTTCTATTAGTAATCCGCAAATTGTTGAACTTCTTGAAAAATTAAAAGATAAAAAAATTAATTTATAGTGATAATATGAATATTAATGATGAAAATATAATCGAAATCACAGAGGAACTTTCCTGTGATTACGAATTATCAAAAGTTTTAAGAAAATATCCTAAAGACACAGTTATTATAAAAAATGTTAAAGGATTTGATATGCCCGTTATTTCAGGAATTTGCAATACCCGTGAAAAAATTGCAAATTCAATAAACTGTGAAGTATCTGAAATTACTGAAAAAATTATTTCAGCGATGGAAAATCCTTTAAAAGTAGATAAATTTACAGATTTTTCTGATTATAATACTTTAGATATCAACTTAGATAAACTTCCTATTTTAACTCATTACAAACGTGATGGTGGAGCATATATTACAGCTGGTGTTGTTTTTGCACGTGACCCTAAAACTGGAATTCAAAATGCGTCCATTCATAGAATGATGGTTCTTGACAATGAAAGATTAGTTATCCGTATTGTTCCAAGAAATCTTTACACTTATTTCCAAAATGCTAAAGAATTAGGCGAAGATTTAGAAATTGCAATAGCTATTGGAATGGATCCTGCAATTTTACTTGCAAGTACTACTTCAATTCCAATTGATTTTAATGAAATGGATGTTGCAAATGCATTTAAAAATGGTGAATTGGAATTAATTAAATGTGGAAACCTTGAAGTTCCACAGGCAGATATTATTTTAGAAGGAAAAATTTCTGTAACTGAAACTGTTGCCGAAGGACCATTTGTTGATTTAACAGATACTTACGATATTATCCGTGACCAGCCAATAATTAATTTAGAAAAAATGCATATTAAAAAAGATAATCCTGCATATCATGCAATCATACCAGCAGGATTTGAACATAAATTATTGCAAGGTCTACCACAAGAACCTAGAATATTTAAAGCTGTTAAAAATGCTGTACCTACAGTTGAAAATGTTGTTTTAACTGAAGGAGGTTGTTGTTGGTTACATTCCGTTATCTCCATTAATAAACAGACTGAAGGTGATGGAAAAAATGCTATAATGGCTGCACTATCAGCTCATCCTTCACTTAAACATTGTGTTGTAGTAGATAGAGATGTTAATGTATTTGATGCTGAAGATGTCGAATATGCAATTTCAACACGTGTTAAAGGTGACAGAGACATAATGATTGTTCCAAATGTACGTGGGTCTTCACTAGATCCTGTTGCTGAAAGTGATGGAACAACAACAAAAATTGGAGTTGATGCAACCAAATCATTAAAAACTTTAGAAAAATTCGAAAGAGTTAGTTTTGGACAATAAACTAACTTTAAATTTATTTTTTATTAATTTTAAATATTTCCCAAATAAACGTTTTTAATTCCTTTATCTAAGGCTATTTCTTTTGCTTTAAACAATATTTCAGGATTTGTAGGTGAAATATCATCCATTTTATAATATGGAAATGCTCTTGAAAAATGTAGAGGAACATCTAAACCTAATTGATCAACAACAAAATTACATAGCTCATTAATTTCAGAAATTGAATCATTATAACCATCAATTATTAAATTTGTAATTTCCAAATGTTTACCTTCCATATAAATACGATTTAAATTATCTAAAACAACATCTAAATCAGCACCACAAACATTTTTATAAAAATCCTTTGACATTGATTTTAAATCTATATTAAATGCATCAACAAATGTTAAAATTTCATTTAAAGATTTATCAGAGAAATAACCATTACTTACATAAATTACTTTTAAATTTTTCCTGCGAGCAAGTAAAGAAGTTTTTTTGTTGAAAGGTAAGTGTATAGTAGGTTCATTATAGGTCCAAGAAATTGACCTACAATCATGTTTAAGTGCATTTTCCACGATTGATTCTGGCATTATTTCAATACCTCTGGAAAATTTATCATATTCTTGTGAAATCATATAGTTCTGACAGTGCAAACAAGTCATGTTACACCCAAAACCACCAATAGAATATGTTAATGTACCTGGAAGAAAATGATTTAAAGGCTTTTTTTCAATTGGATCGGGACTTAAAGATGAAACAACACCATAAGATTCATCGAATAATTCACCATTAACATTTTTATGCTGTTTACAAATACCAAAATTACCATCAGCTATTTTACAATAATTTGCACAAATTTCACAACGGACTTTTTGTGTCTTTGAGCTTTTCTTATACAAATCATTATTCACTAACATAATGCTCATAACCTTTATTTTTTATTTGTTCTATAAATCCATTTTCTAAAACAAGTTCAATCTTATCTGAATCATTAACTTCTCCAATTACTTTATAATCAATAGATAAATTATCTAAATTCTCTTTTGAAATTGTAAATAATAATTCAAAATCTTCTCCAACATGAAATATTAAATCCAAATAATTTAATCCTAATTTTTTAGAAATTTCTTTAAACTCATCTGATATATTTAATAAATCTTCGTAAATAATAAAGCCAAATCCATCTTTTTTAATTTCATATAATTCACTTGCAAGACCATCAGTAATATCAGTAGCAGATGTTGCATAATCTTTTAAAAATATACCTTCTTTAATTCTTGCTTCAGGTTTTAAAGCTTTTTTACAATATATATTATCCATAATATCTAATTCAAAACCTAATGCAGCAAAACCAATATCTCCAGTAATAGCAATCAAATCACCATAATTATAAGTATCTTTCATTAAAGGATTATCAGTTGCACCTAAAGCTGTTCCAGTTATGATAATTTCGGAAGCTTCATTAGTATCACCACCAATTAAAGGTATTGAATAATAATCACAAGCTTTTAAAACACCATCGAGAATTTCTTTAAAATAATTTAAATTTAAAGTTTTAGGCATGGCAATTGCAAGTAAAAAACCAATAGGTTCAGCTCCCATAGCTGCTAAATCACTAACATTTACAGTGACTGCTTTAAATCCCATATCAAAATAGGACATGTTTTTTGGAAAATGTTTAGACTGAATCAACATGTCACATGTAGAAATTAAATTTGAATTGTTAAAAGGAGTAATAGCAGTATCATCAGGAGTAATATGTCTTGAATTAGCAATAATATATTTAACCAATTCTTTTTCACCTATGTCGGAGATTTTAAGAGCCATAATAATAAGTATTAATTTTAAAATAAATAAATTTTTATAAAAAAAGTAAAAAAGTTTTCAGAAATTATAAATATTCTGAAACTCTGTCTTTAATAACTTCAAAGACTCTTTTATCAATACCAAGAGGGTCTGTAAGGATTATTTCACCATCAAAATCGACTTTTTCATCTTCATGGTCATGATGGTGATGATGATGGTGCCCGTGATCATGATGACCGTGATGGTGGTGATGATGACCGGATGATTCTTCACCATCAAAATCACTTTCAATTCCAAGTAATCCAGGTATATCTCTTTTTGTATGTAATCCATGAGCTATAAATACTGGAACAACAATAATTTTTTCTAAATCTCCTTGTTGTTTTAATTTTTCAACTGTTTCTGAAATACCAGGTTTTCTAATTTCCATAAAACCATATTCAACAATAGCATCTGGATATTCTTTAATATACATTTCTTTATAAGCTTTTATTACTTCTTCACCATCGTCTAATCTTGATCCATGACTTAAAAGTAAAATTCCGGTTTTTTTATCTGACATGATTTCACTTCCTTAATAAATTATAAGTTTCATATTAATTTTATTTAAGTTATCTTTAAAAAAAAAATTTTCAAAAAAATATAAACGAAATTAAGAGTTTTCGTTTACCATATCTACTAAAATATCAATTAAAATATCATCTGCATTAATAGGATCCGGATATAAAATCTCTCCATCAAAATCAACAGGAGTCAAATCATGAGTGTGGTCATGGTCATGACTATGAGAATGTGAATGACTATGCTCATGTTCATCTAAAAATCCTAAAATATGCGGTATATCATGAGTTGTATGCATTCCAGGAGCAATAAAGACTGGTACAACTACTAATCTTTCCAAATCATTTTCTTCAACTAATTTATTAATTGATTCTGGTATGCTTGGACCACATAATTCCATAAACCCAAAACTTGAAGGCACTTCGCAAGTTTTCTCAAATTTATTATATAGAGTTGTTGCAAATTCCTTATTATAATTTAACCTTGAACCATGAGTTACAAGTAAAATTCCAGTTTTTGCACTATCATCAAGTTTAGATTCGGCTAATGCTTCATTAATTCTTTTATCAATAATGTCTAAAAGCTCATCTCTAGGTCCAATACAATTTAACAATTCTATTTCACCATCAAAATCAACATCATCAGCGATTGATAAATAATGTTCCGGCGGATAATTTCCATCAGGACATCTTGGATCAGTTTCTAAAGGATCAAGACCTAATAATTGTGGAATATCAATGTTAGTATGAATTCCTGGAGCTAAAAATACTGGAAGTGCAATAATTTTATCTAAATTCTGAACTTCATCTTTTAAAATCTCAACTGCACCTGCAATAGTTGGTTTAGATACTTTCATGTATCCTATTTCACTTACAATACCTGATTTATTGATAAATTTTTCTTTAATTTCTTCAAATACTTCTTCAGCATATGGTAAGGTACTGCCGTGACTTACAAGAATAACAGCAGTATTATTTGATAACTTTGAACTTGTATCCATATGAGATTACTCCGTCTTCACCATCTTCTCTAACTCTTCTAAATACCATTTCTACATCGTCACCAATTTCAAGCTCATCAACATCACAATCAACAAGTTGTGAGGTTAATTTTGCACCTTCTTCAAGTTCGATTACAGCAACTGCATAAGGAGCAGATTTTTTGAAATCATCTGGTGCTGATCTAATTACTGAAAAAGTGTATATTTTTCCTTTTCCTGAAAATTGAAATGGTTCGAGATTACCTTTTCTCCTACAATTAGGACAAACTACACGAGATGGGAAGAATAACTCTCCACAAGTTGTACATTTAGAACCAATAAGATTATATCTTTGTTGTATATGACGCCATGTTCTTACAGTATCTGACATGTAAATCCTCCATTTGAATTTCAATAAGTATAATATATTCTAATTAATATAAATAAGTATTTTTTTTATTACTAAATTTCAATGTTTAAAAAAAAAAGTAATAACATAATTGTGTAAAATCATAAAGTCACAGTTTAGTAATTAATATATAAATTTTCAACTAAATTTTTATAAATGAAAATCGACTCAAAAGGCAATATAATCGTTGGAACAACTGCAATTTTAATATTAGCATTGTTTTTAGTTTGTATTTTTGTAATTACAACAATAAATTATATTGAAAGTGAAAATATTGATTCAAAATCGAATGATAATTTTAAATATATTATTGATGATTACAAAAAAAACATTGAAATTTCAGGTAGGCAATCAATAGCTGAAGCAACTGATAAAGTATTCAAAGGCATACCTGTTTCAAACAGTGAAAAAGAAATTAAAAAAAATCTGGATAAAAAATTAAATGAAAAAAATAAAGAATTCAGTGAAAAATATAATATTAACTTACAATCTGAAACAATATCTGTTAAAACAAGTGACAGTCCTTGGAAAATTTTATTTAAAGTTAAATTAACTGGACAAAAAGATAATGAAAAATTTTCAAGAATAATAGAACAGAATTCATCTGTTGAAGGATTACGAGATCCACTTCCAATAGTAAAATTAACAGTACTCTCTGGAATTTTAACATATGATGACACATATCACTATGGAACAGCACTTTCAAAATATATGCTTTTAAATAATTTAAAATCACCAGAATCATATATAGAAGCAACTGCTCCATTAATAATAAAAAAATGTCCTTATGACCCGTATATTCATCATGGAGACCCTGGAGTATTAGATGATTGTTTAAATAAAGGTTATTTTCATGAAAGCGCTGATGGAAGTTGTTATTTATGCAGACTGGAAGGAGAAGGAAAATGTCCTCACTATGGATTTGAAGTTTTTATTCAAACCCACACACCACTAAAAGAGGAATCTATTTCATGTTCAGACCATGTAGTATTCAATGACCATTATACCGGAGAAAAAATTGACCCTGATGATTGGAATAGTTTAATTTTGGATAATTCTCATAGAAAAAAATATGGGCTGGTTTAAATGGATAATCAAGGAAGTAGTACAATAGAAATCGCAATAATTTTAATAATAATTTTAATGATATTTGGAGTAATCTTATCATCAATAGAAAATAGCCAGAATAAAGTAATTAAAGCAGAAGAGATTAATAATATTGAAAAAATGACATCAGAATATATGGATAATTTAATTAACAATCCCGGAACTCCAGAAAATTGGAATGAATATGAAAAAGGAACACCAGGTCTTGCAATAGTAAGTGATGGTAATGTTATTCCAAACAGTGTTTCTTATTCTAAATTAATAGCATTGGGAGAAAATTATGAAAAATTTGTTAATCAAAAAATATTCAATTCAGAAATTCATACTTCAATGGAATTAGTTCCATATAACACCAACATTGCAAGTGTAAAAATTGGTTCAAATGATGAAGGAGAAAATATTTTTTCTATTAACCGTTATGTAAAATGTGATTTTTATAAAAATTATGTATTAAAAGATTTACAAATTGATGGAAAATGCAATAGAAATCATGATCAAAGTCAGTGTAGCTGTAATTACTTTAAATCATTTAAAGGAAATCTGAGACAAACAGATTATTATTTATTGCTTGATGATAGTGAAAAATATAATGTAAAATACTTTGTTGATACAACAAGAGTTGTTAAAGGAAAAGTCTGGCAAACAGTAACATCAGATAAAATTTATTTAAATGATAAATTTGATTTTTATGATGATACAAGTGCAATAGTGTTTGTTCATTTAGATAAAGCAAAAACAAAGGCAGTTATAGTTTCTGTTCCAAAAAATTTTGATAAAGATAAGTTAAATTATGATTATTTTATTACTAATGAGTGTAATTTAATATTAAAAGCCTGGTATTAGATAAAAATACTTAATATGAGTAATGAAATAGATATTAATATCAAACTTGAAATAGAATCTGTTATACTTGTTGAAATTGGTATAACAATATTATCAGGGTCTAAATTACGATTATATGAAGTTATTGAAATATAATAAACAATAATCATCATAATAACAACTAAAATAACTCCAGATAATGTACTTATCATTAATATTTTATCAAAGCCAACACCGATAGAATTGAATATATAAGAAGATCCTTCAGCCAATAAACCAATTATTGGAAATACAATAATAGCTAAGACTAATGATACAATGAAATTATTAATTGAATCACCTTCAGGTTTTTTAAATGGTTCAATCAAACCGGAATGTAATCCTGAAGATAGTCTTGCTCCTAAAATACTAATTAAACTTCCACTTTCACCAGAGAATAATGGTAATAATGTTAGTAAACTAGGATTTGTAAGTAGAGTTTCAACTGAACTATTTAAAATTCCACCAGCAGTACCACCTAATAATGAACACAATAATAAAATTGGTGTTGATTGCTTTAAAATAGTTTTAGATTCTTCAGATACTTTATAACAATAAACAAATCCTATAATAACACCAAAAATACTTGCTAAAAGAACTATATCTTTAAAAACAAAGTCATAATTCATTAAATGTAAAATAAATGTAGAAATAATAATAGCAGGTAATGTAAATAAATCACCAAAAGCGGCTATAATAGGACTTGTAATATTATCTGGATCCCATCCATGTTTAAAACTTTTAAATGAAACTAAAATAGTTATTGGAATCATAATTAATGTTGAAATAATTCCTGCAATAACACTGATTAAAATAAAATCAATTAAATCCATAGAGGGATAATTTAATAAAATACAAAATATTTTAGAAACAATAGCTAAAAACATTGATAAAATCATTGTTAAAACAAATGAAGATATAATATTAATATTTAATTGTTCTGAAAATTCAAATTTAGATGGAATTATACCAATATGTAAATTAGTGGATAATCTTGAAGCAAATGAACTAAAAATATTTCCTCTCATACCTATAGCACCAGGAATAATAACTAAAAGTCCTGGAAATGCTTCAAGGAAAAAGGTCATCTTACCTAAAATAACACCAGCAAATAAATCCCCTATTGCACAAATTAAAAGAGCAATAAGGCTTTGTTTAATAATATCATTATGAGAATGAATTGTCTCATAAAACGTTGAAAATATAGATAGCGGACTGCGAATCTTCTTCTGTTGGTCTTTCACATGTATCACTACCTACGTTCATTTTAATCACTTTTAGTCCTCATCTTCTAATTCTTCTGGAATATCTTCTAATGAACATGCTCCAGTGGCTAGTTTTTCAAATAAATCTGCACCAGCTTCAGTGCCTTTTAAAATTAAAGTATCATTAGCTAAAAGAGTTGTGTATTTATCCGGTCCATAAATCCAGGACACACCTCTTCTAATAGCAATTACTCTCATACCAGTACGATTTACTAATAGTAAATCACCTAATGTATTATTAGCTAAATCAGAATCTTCACTTATAGTTAATCTTATAATACTTTTATCAGATTCTTCCATGACCATTTTAAATACTGGATGAGGTTTAAAACCTGTAATTACTAAATCAGCTAAATCTTTAGCTGCATTAGCTATACTTTCAGCAGCTTCAGCAATTTCTATTAATGCTGTTAATTTCTCAGCATCTTCATAAGATCTTGCTGCAACTAAAGATTCTTTTTTAATCTCATAATTTAATGCATTAACTTCATTTTCTAATTCAATTACTTCTTCTGCAGCAGCTTTACTATTAAATAAAACTGCAGAATAAGCTAAGTCAACCATTAGTTCCGACATATTTTTCATTTCTATTAAAATATTTTTAATTGACAATTAAAATACCCCTAAAGATCATTTGGATTATTTTTTAGTAAACATGCTCTTCTAAGCTTTAATAATGATTTTTTATTCTTTTTTAAGTCTTCAACTTCTTCAATGAGATTTTCTAAAGGAGGTCTTAGACATTCTACACTTTCTTTTTCATGTAGCCAGGTACAGTTAGTACAGTTCCATACACCTTTTCCTTTAATCCATTCTCCACCAGTTGAAGAATCCCCACAAGGATAAAATGGACAGTAACAGAAGTCACAATATTGTCCCTGCCAATGACATGGGTAATATTCACATTCTTCGTTTGGTCCATGAGCTATTTCGCCATTAATAAATTTTTCATAATGATTTTGTGATAAAGGATGAATATCAGATCTGATAACATAGCCTCTTGGTGTTACTAATTTATTGTCCTGAACATATGTTAAATCATTGCCAACAATTAAAGTACATGACATATTAACAATATCTTCATTTAAATCTTTAATTTTAACAATTGTTTCTTTTGCAGGCTCATATGTACTATCTACAATTCCAATTAAAGCATCTTCGCCTTTAACTTCTAATACAGATTTTTTAAATCTTCTAAAAGGTTCTTTACGAGTTTTACTTATAGGATTGTAAATTGCTACAATTAAATTAGCTTCAAGAGCAAATCTTAATTTTTTTTCAATTTCAGATAATGGAGTTAAAATATTACTTAAACTAATTGCTGCAAAATCATTTAAAGGTGCTCCAAGTTTATCTGAAGCATAATTTAGTGCGGAAACCCCAGGGTATACTTTAATATCAACATTTTCATATTTGCTGACAATTTGATATAACACATTTGCCATTCCAAAAACACCAGGATCTCCTGAACTGATTAATGAAACTGTAAGACCTTCTAAACTTTTTTCAATAGCAAGTTCAGCTCTGGAAATTTCATCACCCATACCTTTTTTAATAATTTCCTTTTCAGAAATTAAATCTTCGATTTGGTTAATGTATTTTTTATATCCAATAATAATATCTGACTCTTCAATAGCTTTTAAAGCACCAAGAGTCATGTTTTCTCTATTTTGACCAATACCAATTACATTAATCATGTTACCACTAGTATAACTTAAGAATAGAATTAATAGTTAATGTTTCCGTGTCAACTGTCAGACCACTATCTTTATATTGAGCAGCAGCTCTGGCAATCACTTTATAAGATGGATCTTTACTAATAACAATTTGACCGGAAGTTGAATTAGGAGATTCATAACCTAAAGCCTCTATAGTTACAGTTAAATTTTTCTCATCAGTATCATCATGAGTTGTTATATTCATTGAATCATAACTGATTCCATCAACCTTCGATAGTTCCTCCATCTTCATAGCAACATCTTTTTTATTAGAAATATTGACCGGAGTTGCATCTTTAACTAAAGCATCATTAATACTTTGCGGACTAATAATTCCCTTAATTTTATTAACTTGCATATCTATTAAACCATGAATATTAGGTGCTTCAGATGTAACAATAGTGTATGAACTGAATAATCCTATTTCAAAAAATATAATAAATAATACAACAACTAAAATTATTTTAACTACATTATTTGCCATTTTTATCACAATCATTAAATCTTGCTTTTATTAATATAACAAGAATATTATAATGTTGGTAAATCTATTTTTAATATATAATAAATATAACTAAAAAATCCCAATTTACAATATAAAATAAAAATTGATGAAATATATTCTCAAAGTTTATTAATATAAAAAATTAAAATTCTAATTAGTATGTCAACTAATAAAATTTTATTAAAATTTGCAAAAAAAGGAATAAACCTATCACCTGAAGCTTATAATAAAGTTATGAATGCTGAAAATCCTCTAGATTTTGCATCTTCTCTAATAGTTAAATTAAAAAGTGATAAATATTCTTCCAAAGATTTAATTTCTGTTAGTGGAGAAACTATTGATGAAATTAGTGAAAATAAACCAAAAGATAATACAAATAATCAAAAGACTATAACAAAAGAAAAAACAGAGAAAACACCACAAACAGAGGTTAAAAAACCAGAATTAATAGATGATGTAAAAAAAGAAAGTGATGAAAAAGAAAAACACATTAATAAAACAATAAAGGAAGCATCACAGAAAGTTGAAGATACAAAAATCAAATTTAAAAGAAATCAACAAAAAATCAATGTTGAATATGATTTTGAAATCATACAGGATACAAGTAAAAAATCATACACCAGCGGAGAACTTGAAAATTTGATTTCATATTTTAAAAGCAGATATGAAAAATTAGCTAATATCTTATCTAAAAGACCTGAACTTAAAAATTATACAAAAATTGCAGATATTAATGATTCTCAAGACAGTTTAAGTTTAATATTAATGGTGCGTGAAATCAGATCAAGTAAAAATGGACACAAAATAGTTGAATTTGAAGATGATACCGGAAATATTTCAATTTTATTTTCAAATAAAAACGAGGAATTATTTGCAGAAGCTGAAAAACTCGTAAGAGATGAAGTTATTGGTGTTATTGCAAATAAAAGTGATGATCGTGGTTTTGCATTTGGTCAGGAAATTATTAATCCAGGTGTTTTAAGAATTCCTGAGAAAAAAATGGATTTTGGAATTGTATTTTTATCAGATGTTCACATTGGAAGTTTAACCTTCCTAGAAGACGCATTTTTAAAATTTATTGATTGGATAAATTGTGATTTTGGAACTGAAGAGCAAAGAAGAGTAGCAGAAGATGTAAAATATTTAATAATCGGTGGAGATATTGTAGATGGTATTGGTGTATATCCAAATCAGGATAAAGAACTTTCCATTAAAGATATCACTGAACAATATAATGAAGCAGCTAAGTTTTTAGGTAATATCAGAAGTGATATTAAAATTATTATTGCTCCTGGAAACCACGATGCATCTAGAGTTGCGGAACCTCAACCTGCAGTTCCTGAAGAGTATGCAAATGCTTTATATGAACTTGATAATGTGGAATTTATTTCTAATCCAGGTGTTGTTTCACTAGATGGTATAAATGTTTTAATTTACCATGGAAGAAGTTTTGACGATTTGGTAATGGCTGTAAAACAATTTACATATGAAAGAAATGATTTATTAATGGAAGAATTACTTAAAAAAAGACATTTAGCTCCAATTTATGGGGAAAGAACTCCATTAGCTTCTGAGCTTGAAGATTATTTAGTTATTGACAAAATACCTGATGTATTCCATACAGGACATGTTCACGTTAACAGTTATAAAAAATATAAAGGTGTTCATTTAATTAATTCAGGTACATTTCAGACACAGACAGAATTCCAGAAAATTTATAATATTGAACCAACTCCTGCTGAAGTTCCAGTTCTTCATAAAGGAAAATATAAACATTTCAAATTTATATAAAAGAGGTTATTATTAATGAAAAAGAAAATTAAAGAAATAATTGATGTTTCAAATGAAATATATAATAAAGGATTAGTTTCAGGAAAAGCAGGTAACATAAGTGCAAGATTTAAAAGTGAAACTGGAGATTTCATTGCTATTACTCCTACTTTAAAATCATTATCTGATTTAAAAGAAGAAGATATAGTTTTAGTTGATTTTGATGGAAATTCACTAACAAAAGGTAAACCTTCTTCAGAAGTTAATATGCATTTAGAAATTTATAAAAAAAGAGATGATGTAAAAGGAATTGTACATACTCATTCTCCATATGCTACTGGTTTTGCTTTCTCATCAAAAAAAATCAAAAGATATGAAGGATTTGGAGAAATAAAAAAACCATATTTATCTTCAATTGAATATGAAAAACCAGGAACTGATGAATTGGCTAAAAAAGCTAGCGAAGGAATTGCTGATGAAGATGTATTAATCTTAAAAAATCATGGTGTAATCTGTGTTAGTGATAGTTTAAAAGAAGCTAAATTATTAGCAATTTTTGTTGAAGAGACTGCTAAAACTCAATTTGTTACTTATATGTTAAATTCAGTAGAAGATAATATTTAATCTTCTCCTGAATAGACATTTTCACTTTTTTTTCTGTTTTCAAGACCTTCATTAATCATTTTAATAATTAAACCAGATAATGAAGTGTCTTCATCGATTGCAATTTTTTTTAATTCTTTTTTTAAATCTACCTGTAGATTTATTGTAGTTTTGCTTATATCTGACATAATATATTATTGCAATTTTAATTAATATAAATTTTTCTACCAATATTAAATTAAAAAATAAAATTCACCGGCCATGTTGAAATCCTAAAAATTTTTTCACTTGAAATTGCACATCGACTTATTTTTCGGATGGAAAATTAGTATTATTTTTATTTTATTATTGTATGT
>CADAAJ010000016.1 GCA_902785855.1 uncultured Methanobrevibacter sp.
GGTTATACCTGGTCTCGTTTCGATCCCAGTAGTGAAGTCCTTTTGTGTTTTGTTTGTGTACTATGGTTTTCTATGGGAATTTCATTTCGCTGCAAGCTTATCTTTTATTATATTCATATCTTTTTTTGTATTTTTATCTGTTTTTATATTATTTATTTAATTTGGTGATTTTTTGAATATTAAAGTATTGGATACTACATTACGTGATGGAGAGCAGACTCCTGGTGTTTCTTTAACTTCCTTAGATAAAGTAATAATTGCCAACCAATTAGATGAAATTGGTATTGATTTTATTGAAGCAGGTTCTGCTATTACTTCTGAAGGTGAACGTAATGCTATTAAAGAAATCACTAAGCAAAATTTTAATGCTGAAATTCTCAGTTTTTCAAGACCTTTAACTGCTGATATTGATTATTGTATTGATTGTGATGTTGATGCAGTTAATTTAGTTGTTCCTACTTCGGATTTACATATTAATGATAAACTTAAATCTTCTAGAGAAAAAGTATTGGATTTATCTAATAATGCTATTGATTATTGTAAGGATCATGGTTTAACTGTTGAATTATCTGGGGAAGATGCTTCCAGAAGTGATGTTGATTTTTTAAAAACATTTTATGATAATGCTATAGACCATAAAGTAGATAGAATCTGTATCTGTGATACTGTAGGTATTTTAAATCCGGATTCATCTTTTGATTTATTTTCTAAAATTAGTTGTGATGTTTCAGTTCCTGTTTCTTGTCACTGTCATAATGATTTTGGGCTTGCTGTTGCAAATACTTTGGCTGCTATTAAAGGTGGGGCAAGTGAATTTCATTCAACTATTAATGGTATTGGAGAAAGGGCAGGAAATACTTCTTTTGAGGAATGTGTTGTTGGTATTGATAGATTATATTCTGAATTTTCAACCAATATTAAAATTAATAAAATTTACAATATTTCTAAATTAGTTTCTAGATCAACTGGTGTTCATATTCAACCTAATAAAGCAATTGTTGGTGATAATGCATTTTCTCATGAATCTGGTATTCATTCTGATGGTATTATTAAAAATTCTGCTACTTATGAACCTATGACTCCGGAACTTGTTGGAAGAAAACGTAAATTTGTTCTTGGTAAACATATTGGAACTAAAGGTTTAAACAATAAATTAAAAGAATGGGGAATTAATGTTAATGAAAAACAACTAAAACAGATTTGTGATGATGTTAAGGTTTTAGCAGATAAAGGAAAAACGGTATCTGATGTTGATTTGCAGGTTATCACCGATAATGTTTTACAAATTAATCATGAAGATAGAATTAAATTAAATGATCTTACTATTGTATCTGGAAATAAGGTAATGCCTACGGCTTCTGTTAAAATTGTTATTGATGGTGAAGAAATTCTTAATGCTGGTGTTGGTTTGGGTCCTGTTGATGCTGCAATTAATGCTGTTAAATCTTTAGATATTTTCAAGGATATAAATTTAATTGAATACCATGTAGATTCTATTACTGGAGGTACAGATGCTTTTATCGATGTTTTAATTAAACTTCAAAAAGGAGATAAGGTTGTATCTGCAAGAGGTACTGAAGCCGATATTATTAATGCAAGTGTTAAAGCTTATATTGCAGGGGTCAATAGATTACTTGGAGACTTTTAATATGAATTTGGATAATATTAAAATTATTGGTTTTAAAGCAAATATTGATTCTATTGATGACACACTTAAGTTAATTAATGATATTAAAAAAGATGATGAAATTATTCAAATATTTAATGCTGATGCAATAGTTTCTGTTAATCATATCATTCATGGTGTTAATCAGGCTTTTTTATCATTTGAGAGAGGAGTAAATCTTGCAAATGATATTAGTGTAGAAATAGTTCTTAGATGTTCTGCTCAAAGGCAAATTTCCAAGGCCTTTAAAATGTTAGGCCTAAAAGAAGGTTCAATGAATTTATGTGTTGTTTTAATTAATTGTGAAGATTATACTGATCAGTTATCTTCAATTTTTACTTATGATGAAAGTGTTTTAGTTCCAGATAATGAAAAGTTAATGGAAATATATCAAATCAATGATGTTGAAATTAATAATATGACTATTGAAGAACTTATTATTGATAAAATTTCTAAATTGACAGTTGATTATTAATTTCTGATATTATTTTATCTAAATATTCATTTTCAAGACAATTATAGTTTAAATTTTTTATTTCAATACAAATAGCTTTTTGTTTCACACGATTGTAATTTGGACATGTTGTTATAAATCCACTTTTATCAATGAGTAGTTTATTTTTTAAATTCCAACATATCTCTTTTGAATTATCATGTGGAATAATTAAATTAATGCCTCTTTTTTTTGCATGTATTGTATTGGGTATGTATTTTTTTACATAGTTTGTTGCTTTTAATGTAACTTCAAGTTTTTCTTCAACATTCTCAAGTTCACAATATATACCACTACATATAATTTCATTAGTTTTACTAAGTTTTTGAGGAAGTTTTGTTGTATTAAAAATTTCAGGTATATTTGATGTAATAAATCCTCCACTTCCAACATTAATTATTTTTGGTGAACCTGTTGATGCTACAATAACATCACTGTATTTTCCATTGCCTAATTTATTTTCTTTATCACCAATTCCTGCAGATGCATCTTCAATAGTTAAAATATCATTGTTTTTACAATATTTTGAAATGTCTTTCACATTCTGTTCTGCACAATATCCTGCAAAACTTGTAAAAATTAAAGCAGAATTTTCATTCAGTTCCAATTCATCTATATATTCTGTATTTATTAGCCCCATATCTGTTTTTAATGTAATTATATTTTTATTTAAAAATTTAGCAATTTGTTTAAAACCATGCCAACCTCCCTGATCGGGAATAATAATATCTCCTTTAACGGAAGACAGTGCAATAAAAATACTGTTATTTCCACTTGAGGTTATTTTTACATTTTCATGTGATGTTAAACTTCTAATTTTTTCTCTACATTTTTCATCAAAGTTTATATCAGTTAATTTTCCTGATGCGACTTTTGACATGATATCTTTTGTTTTTTGTGAGGGGGTTTTAAACTTAAACATTTTTTTCACTTTTAAAGTACATATCTAATGTTGATTGTTTGGTATGCAACATTTCATTTAATAATGTTCCCTGTTTAACATATCTGCTTATTGGAATTTTTAATTTATTTCCACTATATTCTAATGCATCTTCCAATGTTTCAAATTCTAAATATGGTCTCATCATTGCTTCTTTAATATTTTCTCGCACGTTAAAAACACCAAGTGGTACATATCCATCATATGCTTCTCTTAAAATTAAAAGTCCGGATTGTTTTTTAATTTTTAAAAGATAATCGAGTACGGCCATTTTTGCAGTATAATAACAGCCTCCTACAATTGAATATTCTTTTTTACCGCCGTTAGTTTCATAATCTGAAAATATTAATTCTTCATTTTTCATTAATTTAATAAATGCTTCATACCATTCATATTGCCATTCGGTAGGTGTTAGTATTATAATGTAATAATTATTTAATGCTCCAAATTCGAATAATCTGTATGTATCTAAAATTTCGTATTTTCTCACATCTTTTAGGAATTCATCAGCAAGTGTTGAATCACAGGCTGTAATTGACCAGCGTGTTGGAACAAGTTTTCTTTTATTTTTGCTTCCAATAGCTCCTACTGAAAATGCTTTTTGCATTGCAGTAAATGGCACTTCTTTATTATGTAAATTTAAAATGGCATCTGTTGCTTTTAAATCAGTATCATAAAATGTTTTTTCTAGTTGTTTATCCCATCTAACTGCATCTATATCAAATTTTTCGATTACTGCACTGGGTCCATGAGGCATACTATCTTCTGTAAGCATGGACCCTCGGGGTCTGCGGCCGAATGTAGCCTCACTGTCTATTGATTTTGATGCAAGGGATATGTCTTGAAGTTTTTCAACAAAAGGATTTTCCAAATCATCAATTTTAATTAATTGTTTTCCACGAACAAGATTCATTCTGTAATTTATGATTTCTTCTTGTGTTTTATTTTCACCAATCCATGACTCTGGAGCATCCATAATTGATGTATCTCCCATCTGATTACTCATCATTGGACCGGCATAAACTTTAGGATAAGACCATCTTCCAATAAAAACTGATGGTGGTGTTGTTCCTTCAAGACTTTTTCCAACATTAACAGATTTCATTTGAATTTGTTCTGTTAATTTGGCAAGATATGCATTTTTTGTGGTTTTCATGATTAAAAAGAGTAAAAATAAAAATACTATTTTAATAAATAGTATTTAACAAAATTCAATTGTTGCAGGTGGTTTATCACTTATTGATAAAGCAACATGTGTTACTTCAGATATTTCTGAAGTGATTCTTCTAGAAATAGTTTGTATAACTTCCCATGGAAGTTCTGCTACTGATGCAGTCATTGCATCAATTGAGTTAACAATTCTAACTACAATTAAGTATCCAAAGTCTCTTTGGTCACCTTTAACACCAGTAACTTTAGTATCAGTTAGTACAGCGAAATATTGCCATACTTCTTTATCAATGCCTGCTTTTTCAACTTCATCACAAACAATTTTATTTGCTTTTCTTGCAATTTCGACATTGTCTTTTGTAAGTGCTCCAACAACACGTACTCCAAGACCTGGGCCTGGGAAAGGTTGCCTAAACACTACTTTTTCAGGAAGGTCAAGTTCCAAACCGATTTCCCTTACTTCATCTTTGTATAAATCACGAATTGGTTCAACAACTTCTAGAACCATTCCACTTGGAAGAGCTAAATTGTGGTGTGATTTGATTTCACCTTTAGTTTCAATCCAATCTGGTGCAATAGTTCCTTGTACTAAGTATTTAGCATCTGTTTTTTCAGCTTCTCTTTCAAATACATCAATAAATACTTTTCCGATGATTTTTCTTTTTTCTTCAGGGTCTTCAACACCTTCAAGTGCTTCCATAAATTCGTCAGATGCATCAACATAATGGAAATTTAAACGGTCTTTAAAAGTATTTGTAACTTCTTCAACTTCACCTTCTCTTAAAAGACCATGGTTTACAAATATTGCAATAAGATTATCTCCGATAGCTTCTTGAACTAAAACTGAACATACAGAACTGTCAACTCCTCCGGATAATGCAATAATTGCTTTTTCATCTCCAATTTCATCTTTTACTTTTTTAATTGCATCTTTAATAAATTCATCAGGACTTAACATTTTATTCCTCGTCTTCTTCTTCCTCGTAGTCTTCTATAATTTGTTTAATCATAGCTTCAAGACCATTTTCATTACCAGATTCTATAGCTTCGTAAATGTCATCATATTTGACATATTTTTCAATTTTAACAGATTTAGCTCCTATTCCAGAAATTCTGAATCCATATTCTTCATCTCCAATAGGGATATTAACATATTGTTTTTTTAATCCGGTTTTAAATTCATTTGCTTTATCTCTTAATTCGTCAGCGTTATCAATCATTATTACACCTTTTGACATATTTTATAAAAATTTTCAAATATTATTGATCCTTTCGGAGTGTGATGTACTTCTGGGTGGAATTGTATTCCATATACATCTTTTTCTTTATGTTTAAAGGATTCTACATCACATAAACTTGAACTAGCTAAAACTTCAAATTCGTCGGGAATTGTTTTAACTTCATCTTTGTGTGAAGACCAAACATCCATTTCAGGAGCCAATCCTTTAAATAAGTTTTCATCATTATTAATATTTATTTTCACTTGGGCATAACTTTCAGTTTCTGAAGTTGTAACTTCTCCACCATATGCTTTTGCTATTAATTGGTGTCCAAGACAAATTCCTAAAATTGGAATATTAAAGTGTTTAATATATTCTTCACTTAGTCCTGCACTTTCAATAGATGGACCTCCACCTAAAATTAATCCAATTGGATTTTCTGCTTCAATTTCTTCAATTGATAATGTATTTGAAACTAATTTAGATGGTATTTTGAGATATTGTAAACTTCTCTGGATTCTATGATTATATTGTCCTTTGTTATTAATAACTAAAATTGTCATGTTATGCTTCCTGAAAATATAATACTTTTATTTCTATTTTTTTTATTTATTAAATTTTATCTAATCTCTTAAAATTTATATATTATATTTAATAAATTATTGTTACATGGAACTTCAAGATTTGATATTTATTATAATTGCAATATTTGCAGCAGTTTTATTGTTTAAGTTGTTTATGTGGTTATTACCACTTATTGTAGTCTTAGTTATAGCATTTTTTATTTATATGTTCTTATCTGAACGTTATAATTAATTATTTTATGTCATTGAATGCGGAAGTTGCTGCTACAGCACCTTCGCCACATGCTACAACCCATTGTTTAAGACCAACACAAACATCACCAATAGCATAAACATAATCAATATTGGTTTTTTGTTCTTTATCTATGATTATATGTCCGCTTTCATCTAAGTTTATGCCAAGTTTGACTGCTAATTCTGTATGGGGAATATAACCTACACTTATAAAAATACCGTTAATTGGGATTTCTTTTAATTCATTTGTCTTTGTATTTTTCAAAACAACAGATTCAACAAGCATATCTCCTTTTATTTCTTCAACAACAGAATCATATATGATATTGATGTTTTCTTCTTTTACTTTGTCCTGAAGATGTTTTTGAGCTCTGAATTCATCTCTTCTATGAACTAATGTAACATTTGCCCCTAGGTTTTTAAGGTATAATGCTTCTTGAAGAGCACTATTTCCTCCACCTACCATAATTATGTCTCTTCCTGCAAAGAAAAATCCATCACAGGTTGCACAGTAGCTCACACCTTTTCCTTTAAATTCTTCTTCACCTTTTGCATTTAAATGTCTATGTGAACTTCCTGTTGCAAGAATTACAGTTTTGGTTTTATATTCATCTTTATTTGTTTTAACGGTAAATCTGTAATCATCCTCTGTTTTGATTATGTCTGTTACTTCTTCCATTTCATGAAGTTCTGTGTTTTTAATAGCTTGCTGTTTCATTTTTTCTATTAGTTCAAGACCAGAAATATTGTCAAAACCAGGATAATTTTCCATTTCCGGAACTTCTCGACCAATTCCTCCGGCTAAATCACGATCAATTATTAAATTTTTAGTTCCCTGTCTTCCGGCATAAATGCCTGCTGTTAGTCCACCAGGTCCGGCACCAATTATAATAATATCATATTTGTTCATTTTATAACCTCAATGTTTATTATGTTTTTTAATATTTTAATAATTTTGTTTAAAATGAGTCTTGTTGATAAAATTAAAGTTAAAATTTGGTGTTTTAATTAAATGTGATGTTTTTCAAAAATTATTTCTTTTTTGAATGAATGTGGTTTAAAACATATTTGCCATCGTCTGTTAAGGAATATAATTTACCTTTGTGCATATTTGGAGTTACACAATAAATAAGGTCTTGTTTTTTTAATTGGGATAATAAATTGCTAATATGATTTGTTCTCACACCAATAGCTTCTCCAATTTGTTTTGGAGTATACATGCCATTACCCATATAATCAAGTATATTGGTTCTGTGTTGTGATGCAAGTACATATGCAATTTTTTCTATTAATTCCTCATCATTTGACATATAATAACAATTTTGTATCACATGATAGTAATTAATTGCCATAACATTATGAACTCTTAATACATTGATTACAAATTTTTAACACACTTCTAGTTAAAATTAGGTTTAATTTACTTTACATTTTCTTTATACTGTACTGTTTGAGGCATGGTTTATATTATTAAAAAAGATTTTTTTTTATAAAATGTGAAAAATGATCTTATAAATTAAAAGATCATAAATCACATCTTATTTTGTCATACGTTTGTATTTATTTGTAATTGATTTTCTACAAATAAAAAAGGCATATGTCCCTCCCACCCGCCTAACATATACCATTACTTATTTGAAAATGCATATTGTTTCATCTTTATTCATATCATGATATAATTCTGCTTTATTTTTATCAAAATCAATAACCTGTATCATATCATAGGTTTCATCATTTAAATTTGGATTAATTTCTTTTAATATATTGGGATAATCAAATAACATATTTTGATTAAATTCTATTTTTTTCTCATTTTCAAATAATGCACCATAATATATTTCAGCTTCCACTAAATCCTGGAACATATGACTTCCAAAAGATAATTCGGGCATATAACCAACTTCACTGTAGGATTCTTCCAAAATTGCAGTGAAATGGCTAATGTCTGCAAATACTACTGGAATTCCTAATTCTGGGGATGATGTTCCAATTCTTCCAGGAACTATTAGTATTGCTGTTTTATTATTGTTTTTACAATAATTATTCACATCGCTAATTACTCTGGATATTGAACTTTTTTTAGCATATGGATATTCATAATATTTGTGTGGATTAACATAACATATGGTATCAATTTTATTTTTTCGTGACATTCCCATTGATGATTCTTTAATATGGAAGAAAACATTCTTATTTTCAGGCATTTCGATTGCTTCATTATTTGTTGAAACTTGGAGTGGGCGGCACTGTAATAAATTTATATTAAATGAATTGTCTTTGCCGAAATTAACTGTATATTCAATATCAACCGGATAATCATAAGCATTTTCTAGTGTATTTAAAATTTCTTTCATTACATCTATGAAGTCATGATTTTTTACAATACCTTCACAATTAACAAATACTATTTCACGACGTTGTCCACGTTCACGAAACATTCTTTCAGCATCTCTGTCATGTTCTACTAAAACTTTTTTAGAATATCTTGGAATTATGTCTAATCCTTCATCAACAGGTATGTCATGCAAACTAATATTTTTTAAATCAATAACATCCAGATAGTGTTGTGAATATCTATGTTTTTCTTTTATTTCATTTATTAATGTTATTTCTGGTTTATCAAGGTTTACAATTCTAGGATAATCTTTTTTTGTTCTATCTACTGCTTTTGTACCAAGGCCCATTACAAGTCTTAACATACCTTTGCTATTGTCCATATTTGGGAGTGGTGAGTATGGACTGTATGAAAATCCGACACCTGCTGCGGTTGGAAATAGATAATCTCCATAGTAAGAGCCTGATACTCTCTGAACCAAAAGTGCCATTTGTTCATCAACATTATCTAAATTATTAATTTTCCTATATTCTAAAGCGGAAATATTCATAGTACTTGAATAGACAGTTTTTACCGCATCTTCAAAAGCGGATAAACGTTCTTCAAGGCTACCTCTATTTGCACAAAATACTGATTCATATTTGCCTGCAAATGCATTACCATATCCATCTTCTAGAAAACTACTTGACCGGACAATTATAGGATTTTGCCCAAAGTAATCTAAAATATGAATAAATTCTTTTTTTATTTCATCTGAGAAAGTACCTTTTTTAAGAGCTTCTTCTAATTCTTTACCATATTTATAATATCCTTCAGGGGTTTTTTGTTCTACTCTAAGGTCCCATAAATCATTTGAAACAATATATGTATAAAATAAATCAGAACCAATATAAAATGAATCATCAGGTTCAAAAATATTATTATATATGTCAGGACAATTTTTTTCAATTATTTTTCTTGCAAGCAACATTCCGCAGGTTTTACCACCTACCAAACCACTTCCTACTCGACGGTCATAGATGGTAATATAATCTTCAAAATTAAAGTATTCTTTAATTTTAGAAAGCATTTTTTCGTCTTTTGTCATCATTAGCTCACAAATTTTGTCACAATCTTCATCAATATTTTTTCCCTCTTCATATTTCATTCTAACATGAAGCATATATCTCTCCCAACTATCTAATGTTTGGCCATTTTGATATTTGTCTGAATTATTAATTGTTTTATAATATTTGTTAACTTCATGACCTTCTTTTAGAACTTTGACTGATCCTGTTTGTGGATTAAATTTATGTCCTAAAAACATGGTTTGTGAATATCTGTTCCATACTTTTAATGGAGAAACATAAATTTCTTCAGGTGAATTTGAATATACATTCAAAAACAATTGTGTAGTTTCACGAATTTTAGCTATTGCATCATAAGAATGTCTTCCACGAATTATTGGGAAAAATGCTACGGTATCTAGTTTAAATAAAAATGGACAAGTAACTTTAAAAAAGTTACCCATCATTAAATCTGTTGACCAAACAGCTTGAAGGTCACTTAAACAATCAAAAACATAGAATGCATCAAATCCTTCTTTTTCTATAATTCTGTGAACTTCTAATGTAAATGTTTCAAATTGGTTATAGGGATTTACCTGATAAATTTTTATTCCATCACGTTCAATCATGCAAAATTCTGTATCTGGGTTATTCTGCTCAATTTCTAGTAATTTAAAGTCTTTGTCAGTCATTTCTATTAAGGGTGGATGTTTGGAAAATCGGATATATATCAGATTTCTCTTATCCTCTTTTGCCTGTTTTACATAGGGATTGACAAAGTATGAAAATTCATTTAAATTTGTAACATTCCATACTACATTGTCTCCTAAACGAATATTGTCTAATGCTTTATCAAGTCCTGGAATTCCTGATTTGATTCTGTCGAATGCTGTCATAACAATCTCTCCCTATATTTTAATCTTAATATTTTTTACTGACCATTGGAACTCCAGTTAATTCAGAAGCTTCCATGGTTAATGCTACTAAATCTTGACGTTCAAGATTTTCAATGTCTGTATTTCCGGCCTGTTGAGTTAATGAAGTTACTTCTTGAGTCATAGCATCAATATAATTTGCAACTTGTTGACCTTTTCTTATAGGGTCAAGTCTTCTTCTAAGTACTCTTTCTTGTGTTGCAATTCCTTTTGGGCAAATACCTTCAGAACAAGACTGGCAAACTTTACATCCTATTGAAATTAAAGCTGATGTTGCAATATATACTGCATCTGCACCTAAAGCTATTGCTTTTGCCACATCAGCCCCTGATCTTATTCCTCCTGCTGCTACAAGGCTTACTTCATTTCTTAAATTAATCTCTTTAAGTGCATCATCAGCTTTTACTATTGCTTCTATTGTAGGGATACCTGCATGTTCTGTAACAACTTCTGGGCTTGCACCGGTTCCTCCTTGCATACCATCAACTACAATTATGTCTGCACCTGCTTTTGCAGCAATTTTTACATCCTGTTCTACTCTACCTGATGCAAATTTTACTATTATTGGTATTTTCCAATCAGTAATTTCTCTTAATTGATTAATTTTCATACCTAAATCTTCAGGTCCTACAATATCCATATGTCTTGCAGGACTTAAAGCGGAAGTTCCTTCAGGAATATTTCTAACCCGTGCTACATCAGCAGTTACTTTATGTGAAAGTAAATGTCCTCCCATACCAGATTTTGCACCTTGTCCTATTTTTATTTCAACTGCTTCTGCATTGTTTAAATAACTTGCTGAAACTCCAAATCTTCCTGATGCATACTGTGCAATTAATTTATCGGCATAATGTCTTTCTTCTGGAAGCATTCCTCCTTCACCAGTATTGGCAATTGAACCTACTTTACTGCTCCCAATAGCTAGTGCTATTTTTGCTTCTTTACTTAATGCACCAAAAGACATTGCTCCAATCATTATTGGAGTATTTATTTCAATTGGATTTTCTGCAAATCGATCTCCTAGTACTACGGATGTTTTACAGGTTTCTCTGTATGAATCTATTGGTGGTCTTGATACTTGTGCAGGTAATATGCTTAAATCATCAAATGTTGGAATTTTTCTTGTTAATCCACAACCACGTAATTTATAGCTTCCTGTTTGGCTTTTACGTTTAATTTCAACCATTGTTGAATTTGACCATACTCCTCTACCTTCATCAACAAGAGGTCTTACATATATTGCATGTGTTGGACACATTTCTTCACAGATTTTGCATCCTACACATTTTTCCTGATGTATTGGAAGAGGTTCATCATTAATTACTTCATATACATTGTGGGGACAATTTGAATAACAGCTATAACAATTTTTACATGATGATTTTTTAGGATTGTCACATAAATACCAACAACAACCGGGTCTATCATTGCTCTGTTTACATATTTCTAGTTTTCTTTCAACAGTAAATGACATTTAATAAACCTCCTCATCAATATTTTTCATTGCTTTGAAAACAGGACAAACAGAATATTTTGTTCCTCCAGATTTAACAACTTCATCAATATCTTTTGTTATCTTTGCGTAAGGTTTCCAGGCTAAATGGTCCTTTTTATCAACAATAAGTGCATCAGTCACTATATTGTTGGTTAATAAATAATCTAATAGTGTTGTAACAATGGATCCGTCTTGACCCTGTGTGTGTTTTAATGATTTAACTGAGATTATTTTTATAAAGTCTCCAAGTGCTTTTGAATTGTCATTTATTAAATCAGAAGGTATATATGTTCTTGGACAAACAGTAAAACACATGTGGCAATCTTGATGGCATTCACCTTTTATTAATGGTTTTGTATCATTTATTGTTATTAAACTGTCTGGGCATGCATATTCACAAGCTCCACAAAGTACACATGCACCAACATCAATAACATTTGATTTTAAATCTAAAAATTGGGATTGTGAGATTTCTTTAGTTATGGAATCGTCATTTATATCTCTTTGGTATAAAACTGGCCGGGCTAAGAATTCTCTTCTTTCAATTGTATCTATATTTTTGTTTATTTTGCTTTCTGCAATTTTATTAAGAAGTTTAAATTGTGTTTCTGTAAGTTCTTTTGTTTCAATAAATTTTTGTTTTATTGCTCCATTAACAATTTCTTCACCTTTTTTAGTTCTAATAATTAATGTTGACCAATTATCATCAGATCCTATTGAACCGATTGATATGTCGGATGTTTCGGATGTTAATTCGACACATATGTTACAATTTTTTCTGATTATTCTTTTAGCTATGGATAAAGGTATTTTCACTGTTTCTTTAGTTTTTAATAATAGGGATATAAATCCTTTATCTATCTGGAATTTTTCAATATCGTCCATTTTTAAATCATATTCTCTTAAAAGATTTTCAAAATATTTATATGAAAAATTTTCCATACAAAATAGCCCTAATTTTACATCAATAGGGCTATCAGTATAATATTGTAATTTGGATGCTGCCATAATTTCACATGGTGTTCCAACCATGGCAATTTTATGTTCGCTCATTTTTTTAGCTCCTATTGTTTTTTAATAATTTTTTTAAAATTTGTATAATCTGTATCAGTTAATTCAAAATCAAATTTTGTTAAGATTTCTTTTAACTCTTTTTGGTCTTCAAGTGTGGTTTTTTCCATAATAGCATTTTTTCCTAAACTTTTAACATTTCCGAGAACATAAATTGTTCCACTCATGATAGATTCTCCGACATCATCGGTTACATCACCAAGTATTATAATTTTTCCTCCCATCATAAGTAATCCTGTCATGTATCCACTATTTCCATCAATTATTACAGTTCCTCCTTTCATAATTTCTCCAGTTCTTGAACCTGTATTTCCTTTAACTATTACAGTTCCACCATAGATTCCTTGTCCTGCACCATCACCAGCTGTACCTTCAATAATTAATTCTCCTTTTGTCATATTATCTCCAGCAAACCAACCTGCATTTCCATTGATATGTATTTTTGCTCCATTTATCATTGTTCCAACAAAATAACCTGCGGACCCATTGATTTCTATATCAATGTCTTCAATTAAACCAGCACAAAGGTTGTGTTTGGATTCCGGATGGTTAATAATGAGTTTATCATGATACATAGCTTGTTTTTTTATAATGCGATTTAATTCTTTTTCTTCCATATTTTTTGCATTAATTACATATTCTTTCATAGATAAAACTCCTTATTAAATTGTATACGCTCTTGTTTCACCAGGTGCAATTTGTTCTATTTTATCAGAGTCAATAACATTATGTAATGCCATTTCTTCAGAAGCTATTGCAAAAATTTCATCAGTTTCTACCATTACTCCTGGCCTAAGGCCAAGTTTATCTTTTGCAATACCAATACCATTAGGTGTTCCAACTAATATTGAAAATGGCCCATCTAAATCAATTACTGCTTGATTTAGAGCTTCTTCTAATTTATATCCTTCATTAAGTTTATCTGCCATATAATGAACAATGCATTCAGTATCATTAAATGATTCAAAAGTATGGCCTTTTCTTTCTAAAGGGTCTCTTATTTTCCAATAATTTGTAATTTGACCATTATGAACAACTGTTATGTCTGGTATAATATAACTTTGATATGGATGTGCATGATAACGATCTACACCACTTTCTGTTGCAAATCTGGTATGTCCTATTCCATGTGTCCCTATTCTATTTTCTACATCAAATCGTTCAGCTATATCTTTTACTTTTCCTATGTCTTTTATCATTTCAAAAGAATGTGAACCGTTTATAACTCTCACATTTTCTAATTCATCAATTTCCATTATGTAAGGTTGTAGGAGAGAATAGTCATCTAATCCTATTTTACATTTATATACATCTGAATCTCCTACGGATTTTATTATTTCTTCTTCAAATACGGGGCTTATTTGTGTTAATAATGATTTTAAATTATCTAATACACCTCTTTTTCTTTTTACTTCTATATTTAATTGATAATAATTTTCAGGAAAATTTAAACTACCATATATTGCATAACCTGCTGAATCTGGTCCTCGGTGTTGTAAAGATTCTAACATGGATGTTAATGATTTTCCTACATTGTGAGTTTTTTTATCTTTATATATTATGCCTGCTATTCCACACATTTTCCTACCTCCATAAAATGGGTGAATATGCATATTTTAAGTTAATTTGAAATATATTTTAATAAAATAACTTATTTTATTTGTTTAATTTATCATATGCCTTAAATAAAGTTATAATACAAATTTTTCATATGCCTTTAATTTTTTAATTCTAATTACAAACTATGACTTTTTATTTCAGTTTTAATTTTATTGTTTCCTTATTTTTTTCACTCTCCAAAAAATTAATATATATTAACAGTCAGTTTAAAAAATTTAAATTTGACTGCTGTTAATGATAAAAGAAAAATTTACACATTTAAATATTCATCTCTTTCATAATCGAATACTTGAATTCTATAAGCATCCCATTCTGCTCTTTTGATATTATAGAATTGATTAAATACCTTTTCTCCTAGAGCATTTTTAATTACTTCATCTTTTTCTAATGAATGGTATGCTTCCCATAAACTTGTTGGTAAATTATTAATTCCTTTTTTAATGATTTCATCTTCCGAATATGCAAATAAGTTTTCTTCTGTTGGTTCTCCAGGGTCAATTTTATTGTCCATTCCATCTAAACCTGCTTCAAGTAATGCTGCGAATGCTAAATATGGATTACATGATGGATCAGCTGATCTACATTCAATTCTTGTACCTAATCCACGTGATGCAGGAATTCTTAATAGTGTTGATCTGTTTTTAAATCCATAAGCAATATAACATGGTGCTTCATAACCTGGTACTAAACGTTTATAAGAGTTAACTGTAGGGGATAAAATTGCTGATAATGCAGGGGCATGTTCTAATAATCCTCCTATGAAGTATAGTGCTTCTTGGGAAATTTGAGTTTCAGTATTTGGGTCGTAAAAAATATTTTTTCCATTTTTAAATAAACTTTGATTACAGTGCATTCCGCTTCCATTAATTCCTAAAAATGGTTTTGGCATAAATGTAGCTTTAAAACCTAAATTATTAACTAGTGCTTTAACAGCTTCTTTAAATGTTATAACTGCATCTGCAGTTTTTAAAGCATCTGCATATTTGAAGTCTACTTCATGCTGTCCTGCTGCTACTTCGTGGTGACTTACTTCAACATTGAAATCTAATTTTTCTAAACCTAGTACGATTTCTCTTCTAATATCTGTTCCTTGGTCTAGAGGTTCTACATCAAAATATTCAGCTTCATCTGCAGGTATATAATTTCCGTTTTCATCTTCTTTTATAATGAAAAATTCAGGTTCAGGACCCATATTAAATTGGTATCCTCTTTTTTCTGCCAATTGTAATGATTTTTTAAGCACGCCTCTAGGGTCTCCATCATAGGGTTTTCCTTCTGTAGTAAAGATATCACATATGAATCTGCTGGTACCTTTTGATTCAGGTCTCCAAGGGATTGTTGAAAATGTATCAATATCTGGTTTTGCAAGTAAATCACTGTCATTAATTGAAGCTAATCCTGCAACTGATGATCCATCAAATAATAATCCGTCATTTACGATTTCTTCAACATCATTTGCATTTTTAAGGGGGACAGCCATACTTTTTGGTAATCCATGTATGTCTGAGAATTCTAACTTCAAAAATTTTATGTCATTTGCTTCTATTGTTTTTATGATTTGGTCTAATTTAGTATCTTTTGCTGACATTTTCTCACTTCATTTTTTAACTACATTATTCATTTATTTAAATCATTGAAGGTTTTATAATTCTTTTTTATTAGATGATTTAACTAAATACATAATCGGAAGGAAACTTCCTTCCGACTAATAATTTATTGTAATTAATATATAAATGTTTTCAAAAAATGAATGAATATTATAAATTAAATAATTAGGCCTCTTATAATGGAGAGTATAAGAAATATTTTTCAAAAAATGAAATGATTATAGTAAATAGAACTGCTAATAAACTTAAAGAGGTTTATAAAGATATAAATTTAAAGTTATTTTTAAAACATAAATCATTCTATATTTTTTTAGAATTTAATTTCATTAAAAAGAGATAAAATGGTGTTTAACCGACTACATTAAACACCTGTGTTTTTTTGAGGAAAATTATTTTTTTTGGCAGATTTTTAATTTCCCATCGACTTATATTAAATTAGCAAATTGTGAAAATCTAATTTAACATAATTTAAATTTTGGAGAGTATTTAATTATTTTTTATGATTTGAGTAAATTTAGGTTAACCTAAATTTTAACTCTAGTTATAATGTTGTTTGATGTAGTATATAAAGGTTTCTATTTTTTTAGGTTCACCTAAATTTTATTAAAAAAAGATTTAAAATACTCAGTTAAGAGTATTTATAATAATTTTTGTATTTCTTCACGAACAAGTTTATTAACAAGTCCGCCATCCGCTTTTCCTTTAAGTTCCTTCATGCACATTCCCATCAAAGGACCCATAGCTCCCATTTGGCGTTCTTTAACCATTGATTCATTTTGAGCAACAATATCTGAAATAATTTTAGCTACGTCTTCTTCACTCATCATTGTTAAATTATTTTGCTCAGCGATTTCGCCCATATCTTTGTCAGGTGTTTTAATAGTTTCAATAGTTAATTTACGAACACTGTCTTTGGCAATTTTACCAGCAGATAATAATTTAAAAATATCTTTTAAATGGTTTAAATTTAATATGTTAATGTCATGACCTTCTCTTTTAATTTCACGTAAATCATATGCAAGAAGAGAAGCAACTGGGGTTGCATCTACATCAACATCTAATAAAATAGCTTCAAATGTATCTGCTTCTTGTCTTTTTACAAGTTGTGTTGCTAAATCTTCACTTAATTTATATTCTTTAATTATTCTTTCCTGTTTAGCATCAGGTAATTCTGGTAAATTATTTGCTATTGGTTCGATTCTTTCAGGTTTAATTTTAAATAATGGAATATCAGTTTCAAGATACATTCTATTTGCAGTTGGAAGAGGTCTCATATATTCAGTATTTCCATCATCTAAAGCTTTACGGGTTTCTTCAACAACACCTTCTAAACCTAAATTAGCTCTTCTTTTAACTTCTTCAAGTGCAGAAACAGCAATATCTTCATCATGAGCTACTATGATAAATGCATCATTTTCATCAATTTTTAAAAATTCAGCTACTTTATCAACTTCTTCTTGGGTAATTCCATAAGCAGGTAATTCATCTGAGTGGAAAATACCTGAAACACCACGTTTTTTAGCATAACTTGCAATTTCAGTTCCAAATCTTCTACCTGGTTGCACTTCACGACCAATTAAACCATTAAATCCTTTTAAAACAACAGCTTTAATGGTTTGTGCTGATTTTAAAATTTTAGATTCAGTATCTTTAAATATTTCATCTAAAGTATGAATTTCTTCTAATACTTCGGCATTTCTTTTTTCAAGTTCTTCTTTAATTTCAATTAATACTAATTGTCTTTGAACTTCTCTTTCAACAATTTCACTCATTAAATCTAAATCTTGAACACCTTTAATTTCTACACGTGCACCTTTTGCAATTGAAATGTTTAAATCCTGTCTGATAGTTCCAAGACCTCTTTTAACATTGGTACTTCTTAAAATTTGACCAAGCATATACGCAACTTCACGAACCTGTTTTGGATCATGCATTGAGGGGTCTGTTGTAATTTCTGCAAGAGGAATGCCTAATCTGTCAAGTCTGAATTCTGTAAAACCGTCTTTGGTTTCAACTCTTCTTGCAGCATCTTCTTCAAGACCTAAACTTTCAATAACAACTCTTCCATAAGGAGTGTCTAAGTATCCATCAGTTGCAACCATTCCAGTTCTTTGAAATCCTCCGGTGTTACTTCCATCAATAACCTGTTTTCTCATGGTATGGAATTCGTCTACAATGTGCATATTCATTAAACAAGCTATAGTAATACAAATATCCAATGCTTCTTCATTTAAACTGTGAGGAGGTTCATCATCATTTTCAACAAGACATGTGTGTGTTTCAAAATTTTCATATTTGAAATTTAAACCTCTAAGAGATTCTTGTAGTGCTGCACGGTCTATTTCACCAAGTTCAGATTGTGTTGGTCTTAATCTTCTTTGAATAAGTTCAGCATAATCATCATCAACAAGTTCTGTTTTACATGGGCAGAATAATTTATGTTGGCTGTTTAGTTGTTGGTGAATTTCAAGTCCCATTTTTAATCCTAATTTTTCATAATCCATATTAACAACACCTTTAATTTAAGAAATCCTTAATTGAGGATTTTTCAGAAATTTCACCTACAATATTACTTTGCATTATTTCTTTTACTTCATTAATATTTTCGCTTTGACCTAATGCCCAACATAATTTAACATAAGTAGTTTCAGGAGTCATGTCTAAACCGGATATTACTCCAGTATCTATTATTTCACGTCCTGTTGAGTAAACATTCATATTTACCCTTCCATAAAGACATTGTGATGTCATAATTATTGGAATATTTTCATCAGTGGCTCTTTTAAATGTGTTAATTAAATTATTTGGAACATGTCCGAGTCCTGTTCCTTCAATAACAATTCCTTTATATCCTTTATCGATATGGTATTCAATGTATTCTTCAGAAATTCCTGGAAAACTTTTAATAAATCCGACTTTTTCTTCAATGTCGCAATTTACTTCAAGAGAATTTTCTCCTCTTTTGCTGTAGTTATAGTTTGAATTGATTTTAATTTCACTATTTTGAATTTTAGCTATTGGTTGAGCATTAATGCTTCTGAATGTATCTCTTCTGGAAGTATGCATTTTTCTAACTTTAGTTCCTTTGTGTAAATATGTAAATTCGTCATTTAAACTTCCATGCATACAAACACAAACTTCTGCAATATCTGATTTTGCAGCAATTACAGAATCAATTAAATTGATATTAGCATCACTTGAAGGTCTGTCGGAACTTCTTTGAGCTCCAGTTAGGATAATTGGCACTGGTGTTTTTAACATGAAACTTAATGCAGCAGAAGTATAGTGCATTGTATCAGTACCGTGTGCTATTACAACACCATCAGCACCATCTGAAATATCATTAGCCACTTCTTTAGCAGCTTTAACCCAATATTCGGGTTTCATATTTTCACTTAAGATATTATATAATGCTTTAACATTGTAATTAGCATAATCCAATAATTCTGGATTTGCTTTAACTAGATCTGATGCAGTAAATTTTGGATGAACAGCACCTGTTCTGTAATCAATAACAGAGGATACTGTTCCTCCAGTTGATACAACAGATATATTTTGTTTAGATGGGTCATGTGGAATTTCACTTTCACCATAACCAATTTGTGGCTTATCACCTTTCTCAATAAGTTCAGCTTTTGTATTGTCGATAGCTATACCTATATTATAACCGCTTGATAATTTTAAAACTATATATCCGTCATCAGCATCTTCAGGTCTGTCAAGTAAAATACCAGTATATGAAATATCTTCTTTATGTACTTTAATGGTATCTCCTATACTTAAATTATTATTTTCTATATATTTTCTAGCAATTTCTTTATATGTCATTAAATCACACTATGAATTGTTTTTAATCCATTCTGCTCCAGCTTTTAAAACATCAATATTTACATCAATTACTTTTGGTTTTGATGCAAACATTTCGCGAATAGCATTTTCATAAGATTCACGTTTTAAAACATTTGTTAATTCTGTTAATCCACCAAGAAGTGCAGTATTTGCTGTTTTAGCATTTCCATGTTCTTCAGCTATATCAACACATGGCATTGGAATAACATTAACATTTCTATCGATTTCAAATTCGCCTATATGTGCATCATAGAGAATAGTTCCTCCTTCATTTACATCAGAGGAGAACATCTCTAATGATGGTTTATTTAAAGCAATTAGGATGTCAATATCATCAACAACAGGTGTTCCTATTGTTTCATTGGAAATAACTACAGAACAATTTGATTTTCCACCTCTTTGTTCTGGACCATAACTTGGATACCATGATACATGTTTTCCTTCAGCACATGCGGCTTGAGCTATTGTTAAACCTGCACTTAAAACACCCTGGCCTCCAAATCCACTAACTTTAATGCTAATAGGTTTAATGTCATCATCAACATACCTTTTTTTATCATCTCTATTTACATTAAATATTTTATCTAGTGATTCTGTAGTGAAATCGCTAACTGGTCTTTCAATAGGGGTTTTGGTATAAAGATTATTTCTGAAATTTTTAACAGGAAATTCTTTTTCCATTTGATTTTCAATAAATTCCTGAGCACTTTTTACATCCTGTTTTAAGTTTGTCGGACAAGGTGCTAATACTTCAATAAATGAATATCCTTTTCCTTCTTTTTGGACAGTTAAAGCCTGTTTAATTGCAAATTTTGCGAGTCTGATTTTTAAAGGATTTGCAAGTGACACTCTTTCAATATAAACAGGTGCTTTTAATGTATTAATTAATTCACACATATGTGTAGGGTGTCCTGCGTAATCAGGGTCTCTTCCTGTTTGGCATGTAACAGTCTTTTCCCCGATTAATGTGGTTGGAGCCATTTGTCCACCAGTCATTCCGTAAACTGTGTTGTTTACAAAGAATACTGTCATTTTTTCTCCTCTATTTGCAGCCTGTAAAGTTTCATTTAAACCAATAGATGCTAAATCACCATCTCCTTGATAACTCATAACAATTGCATCATCTTCAGCTCGTGAAATACCTGTAGCAACTGCAGGTGCTCTTCCATGTGCAGTTTGGAAGTTTCCACAATTAAAATAGAAATATGCATATACTGAACATCCGACTGGTGAAATCATAACACATCTTTCTTGTATTCCTAATTCGTCCATACATTCTGCAATTAATTTATGTAAAATTCCATGTCCACAACCTGCACAGTAATGTGTTGATTTAATATTAGTTCCTTTTCTAGGATACTCTTCTAAAAGGGATTGTGGATTTCTACGTACTTGTAATTCATAATTTTTATCATTAAATTCATTTTCACTCATTTTTCCACATCCTTAATCAATAATATTCGGAATATCTTTTTCAATATTCTTTCTTGCAGTATCAATTTCTTCGTCAATTCCACATATCTCATAAATTTTTGCAAGAACTTGTTTTAATTCAATTATATTTCCACCCATTCTATTTACAAGATATGTATCTTCTTTTCTAAGAGCAGCAAATTGAACATCTGCTAATAATTGCCCATTACTCATTTCAACAGAAATAAAACTTACTCCTTTATCAGATAATTCTTTAATTCTTTTAGTTGGGAAAGGAGATAACGTAATTGGTCTTAAAAGCCCTACTTTCAATCCTTTTTCACGGCTTTTATCAACAGCAGATCTTGCAATTCTACTACTAATTCCATATGATACTAAAACAATTTCTGCATCTTCAACTTTATATTCATCAAAAATAACTTCTTCAGCTTCAATTTTATCATATTTTTCCTGAAGTTTATAGTTGAAATCTTCCAAGTCACTGAAATCATTAAATATTGATGTAATAAGATTGTCCATTGTTTCTTTATTACCTTTTACAGCCCAATCTTTCTCACTTGGTTTAATTGCTTCGGTTGGGAATTCTAATGGTTCTGCCATTTGACCTAAAGTACCATCAGCTAAAACAATAACTGGGTTTCTCCATTTATCTGCTAGTTCAAATGCTTTCATGGTCAAATCACACATTTCTTGAACACTATTCGGAGCTAAAACAATATTTTTGTAATTTCCATGACCTCCTCCTTTAACAATTTGATTGTAATCTCCTTGTTCAGGTCCGATATTTCCAAGCCCCGGTCCTGCTCTCATAATGTCTACAATAACTGCAGGTAATTCAGCACCTGCAAGGAAGGTAAATCCTTCCTGCATTAAACTAATTCCAGGTCCTGATGATGCAGTCATAACTCTGTGTCCGGCACCTGATGCCCCATACACCATATTAATTGATGCTTCTTCACTTTCAGCTTGTACAAAGTTTCTTCCAACCATTGGGAAATATTTGGATGCTTCATGTAATATTTCACTTGCTGGTGTTATTGGATATCCGAAAAAACAATCGCAACCAGCATACATGGCACCAATGACAACTGCAGTATTACCTTTAATCATTTGGTTACTCATTCACTTTCCTCCTTGTTAGCTACTTTAGCTTTAATCATTTTTCCAACTTCGTCGTTAACAATTTTTTTTAATTGATGTACTTCAAGTGCTAATGGTTCCGGACATGTAAAATAACAATCTTTACATCCAGTACATCCATTTCCACTATAATAAGCAAATTGATATCCTGCATTATTTATGTCATTACTTAGTAATATTGCATTTTGAGGACATCCTATGATGCATCTCATGCATCCTTTACAAATTTCTTTATTTATAACTGGATAAGATACTTCTTCTGTCATTATTATCATCTAATTAATTTTTTTTCATATCATTTTGTCTAATTTCAACTCTCCTAGTTTTACCACTGATGGTTTCTGGAATTTCATCAACATATTCCACCATTCTAGGATATTTATAAGGAGCTGTAACTTTTTTAACATGATTTTGAATGTCTTTAGTAAGAGCATCTGAAGGTTCAAAGCCAGGTTGTAATATTATAGTTGCTTTTACAATTTGACCTCTAACTTCATCTGGATAAGCGGTAATTGCACAATTTGAAACAGCTTCATGAGATAATACAGCGCTTTCAACTTCATATGGTCCAATACGATAACCTGAAGATTTGATAATATCGTCATTTCTTCCAACAAAATGAACATAACCATCTTCATCAACCCATGCGGTATCTCCGCAATGGTAATATCCATGATGTATTTGTTGTTTTTGTTTTTCTGGATCTTTATAATATTCTTTAAATAATCCAGGGTTAGGCCCATCATTTATTTTAAAACAAAGTTCACCTTCATCTCCAATTTCTACGCTTTCATGATTTTCATCTAACAATTTTAAATCAAATAAAGGAGAAGGTTTTCCTATTGACCCTAGTTTAGCATCTAACCAAATGAATGTTCCAATTGACAATGTGGTTTCGGTTTGACCAAATCCTTCTTTTATAGTTAAACCGGATAATTCTTTGAATTTTTTAGATACTTCTGGAGGTAACGGTTCACCTGCAGTTGTAACATATTTTAAATTGGATAAATCAAATCCTTCAATATTTTCTTTAATTATGAATCTGTAAATTGTTGGAGGTGCACAAAATGTATCAACTTTATATTCAATAACCTTTTCAAGTAATTTAATACCATCAAATCTGTCATAATCATAAATAAATGGTGCAGCTCCACTAATCCATTGTCCATAAAGATTTCCCCATACAGCTTTACCCCAACCGGTATCTGCTGCAGTATGGTGAATTCCATCTTCAACAACATTATGCCAATATTTTGCTGTTGGAATGTGTCCCAAACTGTATGTATGTTTATGTGAAACCATTTTTGGATTTCCACTTGTTCCTGATGTGAAATAAATTAAGAATATTTCTTCTGCATAAGTTTTATCTTTTCCGGTTGGTCTTTCAAAGATTGGACTTTCTTTTTCAATTGCTTCGTTAAAATTAATCCATCCATCCCTTTCAGTTTCAATGACTAACTTTTTTAATTCAATTCCTAATTCTTTTTCAGATTCTTCATAATCTGGAAGTAGTGAATCTTCTTCTACAGATACAACAAGTTTAACATCGGCTTGTTTTAATCTAAAATCAATATCATGAAGTTTTAACATGTGTGTTCCCGGAATTGCAATTGCACCAATTTTGTGTAATGCAACCATACAGAACCAGAATTCGTATCTGTTTTTTAAGGTTAACATTACTGCATCCCCTTTATTAATGCCTAATCTTTTAAATAAATTAGCAGTTTTATTTGAATATTCTTTCATTTCTTTAAAAGTGAATGTGTGTTTTTCATTTTCATCGTTAGTCCAGATTAATGCAATCTTTTCAGGGTCTATTTCTGCATATTTGTCGACCACATCAAATCCAAAATTATAATCTTCATCATATTTTAATTTGAAATTCTTATAAAAATCTTCATATGAATTAAAATCAACTTGTTCTACAAAATCTTCTATTAATGATGTCATTTAAATTGCTCCTTATAGGTTATATTATCATTGCTATAAATTTAGCGGGTTTATCGTTAAGTGCGACCATAGCATGTTTGTATGTTGAATCAAAAAATATACAGTCACCTTCATTTAAAATAATTTCATTATTGTGTATAAAAATTTTCAAACTACCTTCCAAAACATAATTAAATTCCTGACCAGGGTGAGAATTTAGTGAAGGTATTGCATTTTTCTCAGGATCAACTTCTACAAGGAAGGTTTCAGCTTTTTTATGAATGAAATTGGAACATAGGTTTTCATGGATGTATTCTTTACTTCTATCCACTTTTATTCCTTTATTTGCACGTGTAACGTCAAATATATTCATTCTACTTTCTTCACCAGTTAATAATAATCCTAAATCAACTTTAAAAATAGTAGCAAGTTCATATAAAAAGCTTGCAGGAATATCTACTTCTGCATTTTCATATTGGATATATGTTTCTTCTTTAATGTTTAGTTCTTTTGCAATATCTTTAATTGTAATGTCTGATAGTTCTCGTAATTCTCTAATTCTATTTCCAATATTTTTATTGTAGTCATTCATAAATAAACACCTATTTTTTTAAAATTGATTATAATAGATTTTCATATATATTATAATATTATAAATTTTGATTTTAACTTTATATAAATCTTATTAAAAATCATGATAATTCATTATAATTTTTTGAACATTAAATTTTTAATTTTAAAAGGAAGTATTTAAATACTTAAAAAAATAATTTTAATTTAATTAAATTTTTAGGAGATTCACTATGTCATCTAATGATATTGGTACTAACATAATTTTCAAAAAACAATTAGGTTTAAATTATGAAATTGATCAAAAATATGTTGGTTTAAAAATGAAAGAAAATAATGTTTTAGCTTTCAATTTTAGAGTTCCGGGAAGTTTAAAAGATGAAGTTGAAACATATTTTAAAAAGTTTAAATTAGGAGAACCTATAATGGTTGATATTGGTGGTACTGGAGATATTAAATGTGATTTCAAAGGAATTTCTCCTGTTTTAAAAAATCATGATGAATTAGACCAATATTTTATATCAGCAACATTACAAGAAGATAAACAGTATGATCCTTTAGAAGAAGAAAAATGCGAATCTTGTAGTGGGTGTGGATTCCATTAATCCTATATTTTTTTTATTTTAATTCTTTTTTAAACCAGTTAATAGTTTCTTTCAATTGTTTTTCAAAGTTTTCATGTGTGACTTTATAATTAATTTTTTTCATATTATTAACATCGGCAAGTGAGTGTTTTATATCTCCTGGGCGAACTTTTCTATATTCTGGTTCAATATCACTGCCTAATATTTGTTTGATAATTTCATATAATTTATTTATGCTTAATTTTTCACCACATGCAACATTAACAACACCATTATAATCGGATTTTAATAGTGCATTAATAAAATTTGGAATTACGGCAGCATATTGTGAGTTTTTATTCTGCTTAGGTCCAAATACATTAAAATATCTAAGTGCAGTATAATTTAAACCATAGCACTCATAAAATGACTTTAAATATAATTCACAACTTGCTTTTGATGATGCATAAGGTGAATTTGGCATTAATGTTTCTGTTTCTTTTAAAGGCATGTTTTTATTTTCACCATAAACTGCTGATGAAGATGAAAATATTATTTTTTCTACATTGTTATCTGCAGCTGATTTTAAAAGTTTTATAGTAGCATTTAGATTAATTTTACTACATGTAATTGGATTTTCAACACTTAATGGTACACTAGCCATTGAGGCAAGATGAAATATATAATCCGTATTTAAAGTCAATTTATTAAAATTAGTATTACAAATGTTTTCTTTTATGATTTTTAAATTTTCATGTTGTGGATTATTAAGATTTTTAATGTTTCCAGTGGATAGATTATCAATAATGGTGATGTTATTGTTCTCTATAAGAGTATTTGCAATGTGTGAACCAATAAATCCTAGTCCACCAGTAATTAAAATATTTTTATTTCTCATTAAAACACTGTTTTATATTTTAAATTATAATTTAAGCTGTTATATATTATTTTTAAGTAACAATATTTATATATTTTTATATGTATAATTATTAATTAAGAGGAGTCTAATAATATGTTTAATTTGATGGATGGTGCCATATTTTTTACTTCTTATGGTAGTTATGGGCTTAGTAATTTAAATATATCTTCATTTGATGTTTTAATAGCATATATTGTAACTATTATTGTATCAATGATTGTAGCATTTATTTTAAGAATTCCATTACTTCCTAGTAAACCATATAGGTATTCTTTTGATGTAAGTGTAATATATCCGACTCCAATAATAGCTATTGGAATTCTTTCAATTTTTTTAGTTTTAAATTATACTTTCATGTATAATGGATTAATTTTAGCAGTTATTATCGGTGTTTTATCTGCATTATTTGTGAAATATTTATTTGATTTTGTATTTCCAAAACCTCTAAGTGAAGATAATGGAGAGGATATTAATGAATGAGGTACTTGGAATTATAATTGCAGCAATTCTTTGTTGGTTAAATTTTGTAATTATAGATACATATTTCGGACTTCCCGAGCAACCTGGTGTTAGAGGTGCTAGGATTATTGGACAAGATGTCGAAAAAAGAGGTGGAGATATTGCTGGCGGATTTTTCCAAGGAAACATTTTATGTTCTCCTGATGCGTCTGCTGGTACATTATTAGCTTCTATTGGTTTTATGCTTTTAGGAATTCCTGGTGGAATTTTAGCAGCATTTTTCGTATTTATTGGAAATAGGTTATGTGCTGATCCGGGTTATGCTGGAACTGTAGGAAGTTTAACAATAACATTTATTATATTTTTAACATCATTCATTGGATTGACTCCTGAAATGTATATTGTTGGAATGATTATTGCAATACTTACTATTCAGGGTATTAGTCAAGTTAAAGCTTCTATTGTTTTAGGTAAAATCGCAAAGAAATTCAATAGGCATGCTAGAGAGTGATTATATGTATGTTGAAATTATTGGAATTATTGTCATATTTGTTGCATTAAGGGCTTTAATAACTCAAAATAGGGCTGAAAGACTTTTATATTTAAATGTAATAGGTTTTGGTGTTTCTGCAATTATTGCATTATTTATTAACACTCCTTTTGCTCTAGTTGTTGCCGCTGCATTCTTTATCTGTTCAACTATTAGTGCTAATGCTATTGCTTATTCCTTGAAAAGATTAGATGATGAAATATTGTTGGAGGACTAACATGGAGTTTTTTATATCCTTAATTGCAATAGCTTTAATGCTTATTGGTGCATTTGGTATAATATTTCTTAAAAAACCATTGGATAAAATTATAATGTTTTCTATATTGGATGCAGGATTTGTATTGGTTATTGTTTTATTCAAATATTTGGATGTTGCTTTATTTGCAGCTTTATCAGGTCCGTTATCTACTTTAGTATTTATTTTAGCTATTGTTAAAATCAAAGAAATTAGAAAAAATAAAGTTGAAAGTGGTGATTTAATTGCTTAGTGTTTCTTTATTTTTCTATTTTGGAATTTTCCTTGCAATAATTGGTAGTATTGCTACTGCTTGGGGACCAGGTGTTAATGATCCTATTGTAAGAACATTTAATACTGAAGTTGCTTCTATTGGTGTTTGTTTGGTATTATTATCATATAATCATGTTTTAGCTTTATTAACATTAATTGCAACAACAGTTATTATTAGTTTAATTTTATTTAGGGCTATTATTCGTTTAGAAGAAATGGGGGCAGATGTATGAGAATCGGAGTTTTATGGAATAAACTGGCAGATCCTAAAAATATTCCTCGTCTTTTTGCTTTTAGTCTTGGAATAATTTTAATTGCTGGTTTAATTGTTCCTATGGCATTAAATCCTGATCAATTATATGTCAAACCTTTTTCGCAGGTACAAGTGGATAAAGGTTTGCCTCTTGCTCCTTATGATAGGGATGGTGATCCATTGGTTCAACCGGGAAATATTCTTCCTCAGTTTCCGGATAATGTTAAAAGTTTGGGAATGGTAACTGGATATATGTCTCCATTAGCTCAATTTGTATCGTCTGTATCTCCGTATTTTGGTACATCAATTTATTCATCTCCTGGTGGACTTATTGATGAAATATTGTATTATACTAGAGGATTTGATACAATACTTGAATCCAGTATTTTAATGATGTCATTTATAATTGCATCATGGTTATCTATTAATTATACTATGAATAGACGAAATGATGAAAATGAGATTAAAAAAGATGTTAAAAAAGCGGTTAATGGGTCAATTAATTTGGCTAATGAAGTTAAAGTTAATGATGCTAAAGCAAGATCAAAACAGTTAAGGCGGGATAATTAATGTTGTCTGTTCCTATTCAATTTATTAACATGTATTTACCTGCAATTTATGCGGGTTTAATCATTGGTTTTATTGCAACAATGGCAATTGCAATGAAAAGAGAAGAAATACATATTCTTATATTAACTGACCTTGTAGGTCTTGCTATGATATTTGTTGTATCTGCTGTAGGAACTGATTTAGCAGAAGCATTAATTTTGCCTGGTTTGGTCGTAGAACTTGCAGAAACGTTAGCAATTTCTGAGATTTTAATTACAAGAGAAATGCGTATAATTGAACAAGACCCAAGAGCTAATTTGTCTAAATCTTCATCAATTTTCCCACAACCATTCAGTTTGGATATGGAAATTATGACTACTGCACCTAATTTCATAGCACTAGTTTTAATAGGATATGGAATATTTTTAACTGGTTTTACTGGAGGAGCAGTAGCTGGTGGAGGAATTGTTTTATATGCATTATCTAAAAAAGCAAGAGGGCTTCCAGTATTAATGATTGATGGTATTGCTGGAGTTTCTGGTATTGCATGGTGTTTATGGATCGTTGGATTTTTATTATTCTTTATAGCGCCGCAATATTGGTTACTTGCTTTGTTTTTAGCAGCTTGTGGATTATTATTAAAAGTAGCTTCAAAAGTAGGTTTAATTGGCCTACTTATGAGAGAGGATATTGATAAGGAGTAGTGATGGTATGGATTTTATTACACTTGGCGGAGATTTACTTGGAGTAATTCCACTTGGAGATATTGTATTGTACCTAACTCCATTTAATCTATTCCTTTTTGCAGTTTTACTTGGTTTTACCGTATTGATTGCTTTTAGTAAACCTGAAACTCAAGTTGAAGCTGCTAAATTTAATACTTTAGGTAATTCTGAAGTAAAAGTTGGAGAAAAAGAATTTAGGCAAAGAAGATTTTTATCTATAATATGTGGTATTGCTTCAGCTGGAGCAATGATTACTGGAGATTTATTTAATTTCACCTTATTCATGGCATTAGTTGGTATTTTAAATATTGGTATTGTTTCTGCTGTAAAACAAACCAGTGTTTTAAATTCTGCATTTAATTATGGTTTAATAGCTATGATGTGTAGTTTACCTCTATTTGGAGGAGCAGCTATTATTCTTGCAGCTACTGGAACTTTATCTCTAGAAATATTATCTAGTATGCCTGCAAATCCAATGGTTGTATTTGGTGCTGTATTAATGTTAATTGGTATTTTAGGTGAAAGTGGAGTTGCTCCATTTTTTGCAAGTAAAGCTGAGATGTTTAGAACTCCTGGTTCTCCATTTATTGTTATTATTCATTTAAGTTCATTGTTTATTATTGTAAGAGCTGTTGAAATATTGTTATTGGTATTGTGGTAAGTGGTAAGTATGGTTAGTCAAAAAATTATAAGTATTATATTATTGGTATTGTCAACAATAGCTATACTGGCATGTTTAATTATAAACTTTAGTGAATGGATTGTTTATACTGTAGCTATTTTTGCTATTCCAACATGGATTTTATCTTTAGGTTTACTAACTATGGCTAAGCCAAAACCTGAAGATGCTGAAGAGAGGATAAAAGAACCATTTACTGGATATTAGTGTGGTATTATGAATTTAATGGCAGAAATTTTAATTCAAGTTGTTATTGCATTTCTAGCAGGAAGTTTGCTTTTAGGATTGCATAGAAAGATTATGGCTCGTGTTCAAAGACGTCCAGGTCCACCTATCATTCAGTATTTACTACATTCTTTAAAATTTTTCTTTAAAGAAACTTCCATTCCAAAAACAGTTTCAAAGCCATTTTATATAGGTATTGTATTTATTTTGGCTTTAATTTGGATTGTTGGTGTTATTGTAGGACCTGTAGCTCATGATTCATTACTTATATTATTCGGTGTTTATGCAGTTTATAAAATTGTTGAACACAACTCCGGATCAAGTTCTGGTTCACCATATGGTAAATTAAGTTGTGTAAGGGCTGTACTTTCAGCAGCAACTGAACTTCCATTATTTGCATCAATTGTATTTGTTTATTTGGTAACAGGTTCAATGAATATAGGTGAAATTATTGCTTATCAATCAGTTCATGGGTCTTTAGTATATACAATTCCATTTGCTGCACTCATGTTTTTCATGCTGATTATAACTAAATCTCCTTATTCTCCATTTGCTATAACTAAAGATAAGGCATTAATTTCTGGATTTGAAACAGAACATTTTGGACTTTTAAGGGGTTTTATGCACTTTTCAGAGTCAATAGCATGGTATGTGATGCTTTGGGTATTTTTAACAATATTCTTTGGTCCTTTAAATGCAGTTGGATATCTGATTGGAATGATTGTTATAACATTTATTACAGGTTTTATAAATGCTACAACACCAATTTTAAGTCCAAATCATTCAGTTATGACTCAAATTACTATAGGGGCGTTTTGCTTTTTTGCAACAATTTTAATGATATTTATTTAGGGTGATATGATGAATAGTGAAAATGTAATAATTTATTTAACTTCATTGGTTGCTATTGGAATAATTGTTGTGGGTATTTTAACAACATATCTTCACTCAATAATAATTGCTCCAATTGTAATTATTGGTGTTGTATTGGCAATTTTTGTATTGTTGTCTAAAGGGAATTTTTCCCATAAAATTGAAAGTATTGAGAAATTATGTTTTATAATAACATTTATAGCGATTATTTGTTCATTTATATTACTTTATAAGCCTATGTAGGAGATATTATGTTAAATTATATGATTTATATACTTGCATTTGTTGTTGGTTCCATTATTGGTTTAGTATATAGTTATAAAAAACATGGTGAACCATTTGTTGCAGTTACTAAGTTTAATTTCTTGGCTGCAATTATATCTACTATAGGTTGGATTTTAGCATTTAATGCAGGTAATGTTATTTTATCAGCAATTGGTTTTGCACTTGCAGGTTTTATAATGGGTGAAAGGCCAGGCTATGGTAGAAAAGAAAGTGCAGTAGGTTTAATTATTTCAATAATAGTATATTTATTATCATTAAATTGGATAGCATGAGGTGATTGCATGGATGATGATTCTAAAATGAAGTTAATGAAAGAAAGAATAGTTGGAAGTTATGCATGGCAAAGAGATATTATAAATCCGCTTTCACAGGAATTTGAATGCACACCTGAAGAATTAAAAGAAGTATTATTTAAATTGTTTGATATGTCAACTTTAGAGGCTTTTCATTCAACATTTGAAACTGCATCTGACTTATGCCTTAATCAAAAATTCAATGCTGATTTAAGATTATGTTGGTTTATAGGCACTTTAGAAGTTATAACTCATGAAGAAGGAGAAAAATTAAAAGAAAAATTAATAAATGATGTTAAATCTGGAAAAAGTTATGATGATGTATTAAAACAAGGTCAATTAGATTTATTTAATTTATTAAAAGAAAAATCAATGTATTAGAGGGAGTACGATGTTAAATGCTATTAGGGATGTTGTGAGAAAAAGCTCAATTCATGTCTGTATTGTAAATTGTGGAGGATGTAATGGATGTGATGTAGAATGTGTTGCATTATTATCTCCAAGATATGATTTAGAGCAATATGGTATTTATGTTCACAATAATCCTCGTGAAGCTGATGTTCTATTGTTGACTGGTGCTGTTACCGAACAATGGAAGGATAATTTAAAAAGAATTTATGATAAAGCTCCTGAACCAAAAATAGCTGTAGCAGTTGGAAACTGTCCTATATCTGGGGATGTTTTTAATCAGGAAGGAGGTCATGTAAATGCACCTGCATCTAATTTCATCCCAGTAGCAGCAGAAATTCCGGGATGTCCTCCAAGACCTAATGAAATATTAGAAGCTATCTTGGCTGTTGGACCTCAAGCTATTGCTGATCGTGGGAGGGAACAACAATGATTGTACCTATTGGTCCGATTCACCCTGCTTTAAAAGAACCTATAAGATTAAAACTTCAAACTGAAGGTGAAAGGGTTGTTAAAGCAGAAATTGAGTATGGTTATGTTCACAGAGGTATTGAAAAAATAATTGAAGGTAAAACCTGGCAGAAAGGAATTTACCTATCTGAAAGAGTATGTGGAATCTGTTCTTATGAGCATACGCAAACATTTGCTGAAACAATAGAAAAAATCTCAGATGTTGATGTTCCACTTAGGGCTCAATTTTTAAGAGTCATTACAAATGAATTGGATAGAATTCAAAGCCATTTTCTAGGAAATTCTACATTTTTCAAATCAATGGACCATGAAACATTATTCATGCAAGTTTTAGAATTAAGAGAATATGCAATGGACTCAATTGAATTATTAACTGGGAATAGGGTTAATATGGGTTGGAATGTAGTTGGTGGTGTTAGAATGGATGCTGATGAACGCCACTTTGATGAAATTCTAAAAAATCTTGAAAAAATTGAAGAAGGATTTGAAAGAACTAGGGCTCTGTTTGCTGAAGGTCCTGCTTTAGCATTAAGATGTAAGGGGATAGGATTAATGACTAAAAAAGAAGCTATTAAGGGAAGAGCTGTAGGTCCTATTGGAAGAGCATCTGGTATTAAAGAAGATTATAGAAATGGACATTATACTTATGATGATCATTTTGACTTTAAAGTAATTAGACGTACTGAAGGAGATAATTATGCAAGAACGTTAACCAGATTTGATGAAATACCTGAATCTATTAGTTTGGTTAGACAAGCTATTGAAAACATACCTAAAGGTGAAGTTCGTACTCCTGTTGATTTAAAATCTGGTTATGCAATGCGTAGAAATGAAGCTCCTCGTGGTGAAGTCACATATATGATTGAAACTAATGGTAATTTAATTAAACATATTTCAATTAGAACTCCAAGTATTGCAAACATGGATTCCTGTGCAAAATATATGATTAGGGATGTTCCAACAGTAGCAGATGCTGTTGCAACTTATGCTACTAGTGACCCTTGCGTTGCATGTGCAGAAAGAGTTGCAATAACTAATGAAGCTGGAAAAACTGCAATTAAACATTTTGATGAGGTGATATAATGTCATCTTTAATGTGGTATATTTATGATTTTGCAAGAAAAGCATGGACAGATGCATTTACAAATGCAAAAACTTCTCCGGAAATTGCGGATAAACCTCAAAGATTTAGAGATTTTCCAAAAGTAAATAAAGAGTATTGTATTGGGTGTGGGGCTTGTACTGTATCTTGTCCATCTCCAAATGCGATAAAACTTGTTCGTGATGAAGATTCTGAAGAAGGTGAGGGTTTTACTTATCCAGTTATTACAAATGGTGCATGTATTCGTTGTGGTTTCTGTGCTGAAGTTTGCCCAACAGATCCAAAAACTTTGGAATGCGGTTTAAATCATTTAATTTTACCTGAATTCAATATCATTCCGTCAAAAAGACAGTTTATTGTTGATGATTATTTATGTATTAAATGTAAAAAATGTATGAAAAAATGTCCTGTTGATGCTATTGACCTTGTAGATGGTAAACTTGTTGTGGATCAACTTAAATGTATTTCCTGTGGTGAATGTCTTGAAGTGTGTCCTGTTAATGGTGCAATGAAAGCAGTTTTTGTTGATAACTTACAAGACCAAAAAGAATTAATTCTTCTTTGTGTAAATTATCTTGAAGATTACATTAACAGTAAAGAAGAAGATTTACGTTCTCTTGAAAAGAATGAACTTCTACAGTATGATGTTCCAATATCTGAAATATGGGATGAAGCATTAAAAATCATTCCTGATGAAGAAGTTGCACTTGAAATTATAACTAATGCAGTAAATAGACTTAAAGTTAGAATTATTGATTGGGATAAATCAAAATGTGAAAAATGCCAATTATGTATTCCTGATTGTCCAACAAAATGTATATCATTTGATGAAAAAGAAGATACAATTGTGAGAGATAAAGATAGATGCTTACGTTGTAGTATTTGTTATCAAACATGTCCATTTTCAGTAATTAAATATTTTATATCTAAATTTTCTATTGAAGATGGTGAAACTATTCATGTTACTGTAAAAGCATCTAATTTAAATGAGGATATTGTGGAGTGAGTATTATGATTGATAGTTATACTAAAACACCAAGGCCTCTAAGACATGTTGATGTTGATTATTTAATTGACCAAACAAAATGTATGGATTGTAAAGACAAGCCTTGTCTTAATTCATGCCCTATTGATGCAATATATTTAGATAAAGATGAAGATTTAATTAAAATAAAAAGTACTTGTTTTGGATGTGTATTATGTCGTAATGCCTGTCCATATGATGCAATTTCTCTTGATGTACATATGGCACCTCCTTTAAAGGAAAATGTTCCAAATATCAATACTAAATTATGTAAGGCTTGTGGTGCATGTGTACTGGCATGTAAAACTGGTTCAATTCATATTGTATCTGAAGGTAATGAACAACCTCACAGTAAAATAGATAAAGATACATGTGTTAGGTGTGGGTACTGTTTTAGAGTTTGTCCTACTGATGCAATTAAATATGGAGAATTACTTCCAAAAACAGTTAAAGGTGGTAAGGCTATTGTTGTTAATCAGGATAATTGTATTGGATGTATGACTTGTACTAGAGTCTGTCCGTCAATGGGTGCAATTAATGTTGCAAGAACAAATAAATTACCTTATATTAATCCCGGTTATTGTGCAAGATGTGAAGAATGTATGCATTCATGTCCGTCAACAGCAATTAAGTATTCTTCACGTAAAAAAGCTTATAAAATGTATAGTGAGATTAAATCATTTGATATTGTTTCTGGAATTATGGATTATGATGTGAAAAGATTATCTCTTGATTTAATTAGTTTAAACAAAGTTTTACAAAAAGTTGCTAAATCAATTGCTTTAGAATTTAATGACGAAACATTTGAACATTTCATTGAATGTAAAGTAAATGATATGATGGAAAGGGAGTTAAAAATTAGTTTAGATTCAAGTATTGAAGTTGATAAATTTACAAAACTTGTAGGGTCCTATTTAATGGATAGAAACATTGAAGTTTATGAAAATAAATGTATTGCTTGTGGTGAATGTTATAACGTTTGTCCGACTGGTGCTATTGAATTAAATGGTCCAAATCCTATTACTATTAATGATAATTGTATATATTGTGGAAAATGCGTAGAACAGTGTCAGTTTGATGCTATTGGTGCATATGATGATTATTTCTACAGTAAAGATATGGATTTATATTATGCAAGATCTTATTTGTATAAACAAAGATTAGGTGATTTTTCACTTTCTGATGATAAATGTCAGGCTTGTGCAATTTGTGTTAAAAATTGTCCGGTTGATGCATTATCTTTGGTTGGTGATGATAAAATTGAATTTGATGGTGAAAAATGTATTTATTGCAGAAATTGTGAAGCAATTTGTCCATTGGATGCAATTAGAATAGTTAACTTCAGGTGAATAAATGTTTGAAAAATCTTTTATTACAGATTGTGAAGGTCCGTTAACTTTAAATGATAATGCTTATGAGTTAGCAGATAATTTCATTGAAGATGGAGGTAATTTATTTAAAATCCTTAGTTTGTATGATGATTATCTTATAGATATTGTTAAAAAAGAAAATTATAAAGCAGGAAATACTTTAAAGTTAATTTTACCATTTTTTGTTGTTGAAAATCTTAAAAATAAAGATTTCATTGATTTTTCAAAAGATAATATTTATGCTGTCAACGATTCAAAATATCTTATCAGTTACTTAAAAAAAGCATTCAATACTTATATAGTTAGTACTAGTTATGGTCAATATATTGAAGCTGTAAGTGAATATATGGATTTACCATTTAAAAATACATTTTATACAAATGTGGATGTAGATGCATTGGATTTAACTGATGTTGAAATTGAAAAAATCAGAGAATATAAAAAATTGATATTGGAAAATCCGGATAATTATAGTTTATTTGACGATATTTTCTTTAATAAACTTACAAAATTTAACTTTTATGATAAAATAAAAAATATTGAAGTTGTTGGTGGAGAAGGAAAAAAATTAGCTATTGATAAGATAATTGAAAGAGACAATATTAATGTTGATGAAATATTATACATTGGAGATAGTATTACTGATGTTGAACCTTTAGAATTTGCACGCAATCATAATGGGATAAGTATATCTTTTAATGGTAATGAATATCCTTTAAAAGTAGCGGAGATAGCTATTGTATCTAAAAGTGCAATTACAACTGCTTTAATTGCAAATATTTATGTGGATAATGATAAAAATAAAGTTTTAAAATTTATTGATGATTATAATAATGTAAATGATTATAAAAAACTATTAGATGACTATAATATTAATTCAGATATTAAAAATCAATTCTTCTCAATATTTGATAATGAAGAATATCCAATTATTAAAATTATTGATGATAATAATTTTGATGAAATATTAACTGCTAGTAAAAATATGAGAAATAATATTCGTGGTCAGGATATAGGTGGATTAGGATAAGGTGAAAAAATGAATTATGATAAAGTAGAAGACACATTCTTTGAAGCTTTTGAAGGTAAATATGTAAGAGCTTTAATTACTGGACCAACAGAAAAAATTGTAAAAAGAGCAGCATATGATTCAACTTCAACTCCAAGTGCTGTAATTGGCAGAGTTGAAGGTGGTGTTGAAGGATTTTTAGATTCTTCACAAACTCCAGATGGAAGATTTGGTGCAGTTGTTCAGTATTGGTTAGGTGGAGATGATGTAGATAAATTTGCATTTGAATTATCTTACAGATTAAGACAGGATATACTTGTTAAACCATTTACACGAATTTTTGATTACTCAGATAAACCTAGTGATGAATATATAGAAATGATGGATATTGTAGGTCACTGTGGTGATGGATATGAATGGATTGTTGAAGAATATGGGAGAAAAATGATTAATGTTCCAATTGCAGTACCTGATTTCCAAATTGAAGAAAAATTTAAAATTAATGATGGAACAATGGGTGGAAACTTTTGGTATTTATGTGAAAGTCAACAAGCAGTTATTGAAGCTGGTGATGCAATTATTGATGCTATTTTGGATGTTGAAGGGGCTACTACACCTTTTGATGTTTGTTCTGCAGCTTCAAAACCTGAAACAAACTTCCCTGAAATTGGTCCAACTACTAATCATGTTTATTGTCCTTCTCTTAAAGAAAGTTTAGGAAATGAATCTAAAGTTCCTGAAAATGTTAATTATATTCCTGAAATTGTAATAAATGCAATTGATGAAAAATCAATGAATGAAGCTATTAAAGCAGGAATTGATGTTGCATTAACATTTGATGGTGTTATTGGCATATCTGCAGGTAATTTTGATGGAAAACTTGGAGATAAAAATATAAATTTATTTGATATTTTAAAGTAAGGTTATAAAAATGGAAATCTTTGATAATGATTTAAATGCAGAAATAATTGGATTTGGAGCTTTAAACGTAGATAAATTATATTCTGTAGAAAATATTGCAGGCTGTGATGAGGAAAGTTTTATTAAAAATGAAACTGATACTCCTGGAGGTTCTGCTGCTAATACAATTGTAGGTTTGTCTCGTTTAGGTTTATCAACATCTATCATTGGAAAAATAGCGGAGGACAGTGAAGGTGATTTAATAGAATATAATCTCGCTGTCAATGGTGTTTATTCAAATAATTTGATTTATGCAGATAAAGGCGCAACTGGTAAATGTTTAGGTTTTGTAGATAAAAATGGTGAAAGATGCCTTTATATTGATCCAGGTGTTAATGATGAGATTAAGATAGATGAAATAAATCCATTAAATATCATGAGATGTAAAATAATGCATTATACATCATTTGTAGGAGATTCATTTAATACTCAAATAGAATTATTGGAAAAACTTAATGAAGATACGTTATTAAGTTTTGATCCTGGAATGCTATATGTACAAAAAGGATTTGACATATTAAAACCTATATTGGATAGGACAAATATTTTATTGATTAATGAAGCAGAATTACGATTATTATGTAATAATAATGAAGCACCTTTAAAAGATTTAGTTATCAGCTTTCTTGATTTGGGTGTTGAAACTGTTGTTGTAAAACAAGGTTCTAAAGGAGTATTTGCTATGAACGGTCAGGAGGAATGTCATGTTGATGTTTTCGATTGTAATGTGGTGGATACAACTGGTGCTGGAGATAGTTTCAACAGTGGATTTTTATATTCTATTTTAAAAGGATATAATTTAGAAAAATCATGTAAAATTGGTAATTGGGTAGCTAGTAAGTCTATTGAAGGTTTTGGAATGGATAAATTCCCATCTTTAAAAGATTTGGAGGAATTTTTTAAATAAAAAATTATTTAGTTGGTAATATTATGAATGTATCTTTTATAAAACAGATGAAAAATTTAGAACGTGAAGTTTTAATGAAATCTGTTGAATTAGATGATGATGGTGATGATTTCCAGTTTGAATTAGATGATTTTAATGCAGATGAGGAAATAATTGCTGTTGCACCGAAGTGTGTAAGATGTAATACTTGTGTTGGCGAATGTCCAGTTAGTGCAATCGAACCAGCTAATATTTTTAAAATAGCTAAAATAACTGATAAATGTGTAAAATGTGAAATTTGTGTTCAATCATGTCCGGTTTCAGCAATTAAATTAATTAATAATTCAGTTATTTATAATAATGAGGATGAACGTGATGTTATAGAATATAATGTAGCTAATGTTAGCTGTCCTCATAGAGTAGTTCGTATGAATAGTATTTCAATTGATTATTCAGTTGATAATAATTGGGATGATTGTGCAAGGTTATGCCCGACAAATGCATTTACTTTAGAATTTAGAGAATTTTTTGATGATTTAAATATGGATATTGGTATTGAATTAATAGATGATGAATTATATCCGTATATTAATGAAAAAATGTGTATTGGATGTGGTGCATGTCGTGAAATTTCTTTAAATGACTTTGCCATATCATTAGATAGGTATATTGGACCTATTGTTCATTCTAGAAATGTTGAAATAAATCAGGATTCATGTGTTAATTGTTATTTATGTGAAGAAAATTGTCCAACTGGAGCTATTGAATTAGTAGATGGTGAAGTTCGTTTAGATAATGATAAATGTATAAGATGTGTTGAATGTACTAAGCACTGTCCAGTAGGAGCATTAAAAAGAGTTAATATAAAATAAAATGGGGTTTATTTATGAAAGCAAAAGAATTGATGGATAAAAATTTTGTATATTTAAACTGTGATGATACAGTAATTGATGCATCTTTGGCAATGGAAGATGTAAGGCGTTTTACTTGTCCTGTTGTCAATGAAAATAAACAATTGGTAGGATGGGTTACATCATTTGAAATTACAAAAGGTCTCAGGCAAGGTAACGATAAAATTTCTGAAATAATGAGTGGTTATGAAGAAATATCTACTGTTCATGAAAATGATCCTGCAAGTAAAGCAGTTATATTAACTGCAAATAATAAATTTGTTACCGTGCCTGTTGTAAATGATGACAATCAGGTTATTGGAATGGTACGTGCTTGTGATATTGTAGAATTATTATCTGAATTGTATGATATTAAAGTATATAAATTATATGAAGCTATGCAGCATCAGCTTAAAGGTGTAACTTGGGATGAGTTAATGGCTGCTTCAGCTTTGGTATCTAAAAAGACTACTGGTGTTAAAATTTCCCCAGAAGAATATGAAGATAATATCATGAATTCTACATTTGGTGAAGCAATTTGGGCAACTGGTGGGCTTGAAAAATTCTTTGCAGGTTTGATATCCGTTGGAGAAATGGTTATTGCTCGAAAAGTTGGAAAAGCAAAAAAATAAATCTCAATGTTGTTTCTTTAGTATTTGAAGGAATATTCAAAAATCTGCTGAATTTTAAATTTAGCAGTTTTTTTATTTTATTTTAATTTTCCACTCTTTTTTTAAGATATTACTGTTTGTGTTTCTTTTTTTGAAATAACATATAATTAATTTTGAGATATTTATTTAATTATTAATTTTAACTTAATCAAATTATTGTTAATTTTCATCTTATTGGTTAGAGATTAATTATATGATTTAATTTCATTTGTTTAAGATAAAAATTTTAATTAAAATAAAATTTTGTCTTTATTATTGTTTTTTTAGTAGGGTAAAGTATTTTAAAGAGGTTTTGTAAAATATATGTGAGGTGAAATATGAATTCAAAAATTAAATTTTCAATAATTATTGTGGGATTATTGTTATTTAATATGGCTATTGTGTCTGCTAGTGACATAAATAGTAGTGATATTACTCAATCTTGTGATGAAATAACTAATCAGGATGTTATTTCTAAAGATTCTGATAATTTAGTTTTTGCTGATAAAAAAACACCAACTATATCAGTGAATACCTCCAGTATTAAAACTGGTGGTTCTATGACTATCTATCTGAAAGATTCTAATACTCCAATATCCAATCAGAATGTAACTGCAAAATTAAATAATGTGGATCATATTTTAACCACTGATTCGAATGGTGCAGCTATTTTAAAAATTGGTTTAAAACCAAATGATTATCTACTTAGTGTTAATTTTTTAGGATCTGATGATTATAATCCAGTTAGTGAACTTTTTAATATTTCTGTATTAAAAGCTAATTCAATATTGTCTTCACAAAACACAACAGTTATTAAGAATAGTAATTTCGTTGTTTATTTAACTGACGAATATTATAATGTGATAACTAATGGGAATGTGACTTTGGATTTAAAAGGTTTGACATATGCTGGGATAACTGATAGTTTAGGTAGAGTTAATTTTGAAATTTCTGAGGATTATGGCAGATATTCTGTTGTAGTTAATTATTACGGTAATGATTATTATAATCCTGTTTCAAAAACATTTGATTTAATAGTTCCTATTACTACTTCTGTTGTAATTGGAAATGAAAGGTTATTGACTAATGGTTATTTAAGAATTTATCTTAAAAGTGATGTTTTATCTGCAGTTGCATTTAAAACTGTGATTATTGCGGTTGGCGGTAATGTTTATCGACAAACTACCTCATCAGAGGGATTTGTTGTATTTAAACCGAAAGCAGGTACTGGACCACTTGATGTTTCTGTTAGTTTTGAAGGCAGTGAAGATATTTTAGGTTCATCCGCTTCAAAATCTGTTAGCGGAATTAGTGGAAGTGCTATGAGTCCTGTTAAAAATAAAATTCCATTACGAAATGGTGTTCCTGATATTGATTTGATGTCTAAAAAATTTGTTTTAGCTGATGAAGATATGACTTATACTCTTACTAAAGCACAATATAAAAAAGCTATTAAAATAGATAGTTATTGTTTGTATTTAAATAATAGATTATCTAAATATGCATTTTTCAAATCAAAATCTGAACCAAAATATTATCATGTTATTGCAAGAGAAAAATGGAATGTTATTGAAAGAGAAATTAATACTAAAATTGTTTTGAAAAATCAACATGATTATTGGCCTTCTGAGGTTACTGTTTCTCTTAAAGGTAAGTCATATACTTACTCTGAAGTTAGGGATGTGCAAAATACTGGTTATACATGCGGTCCAACATCTGCAAGTATGTGTAGTCAGGTTTTAAGAAATTATTATGCTGAAAAATATTTAGCATCTAAAGCAGGCAGTACATCTTATGCAGGAACTGCTACAAGTGGTCTTAAAAAAGCTTTGGAAAATCTTCATTTCAAATGTGCTTATTTCTATAAAAGTTCATTTAAAAAAGCTTTAAAACATCTTAAAAAAGGTGGTTGTGCTTTAATTTTCCATACTTGGAGTCATTATGTTGCTATTTTAGATATCAGTTCCGATGGTAAAAGAGTATTGGTAGGTAATCCTTCAGGTAGTTATGATGAAGGAAGCCATAGCATTCCAACCAACTGGTTAAAATCAAGTTACATGAAAAAAATGTTTAATAATTATGATACATCCAGTTTAATTGTTAAACTCAAGTATTCCTTGTCAAAATCCACTACCAAGAAAATTAATAATTTATATTCAAGTTTTGGTACTGGTTGGGTACGTCAAAACGTAAATGAAAGAATTCCTCAAATTTAATTTTTGGAATTTTTTTTTATTTCTTTTTTGTGAAGAGATTGATTTTAAAGTTGAAGATATACATTTCATTGATTTTGATTGTTTAAATAAGATTTTTTATAAATATGAAAAGGATAAAACAATTTCAAATGTTGAAAACTTTGACATTCACAATATCCGTAATGATTTTTTCATATTAGTCGAAACTAAAGAAATTGCAATCGTTATTGGTGGTAATCAAATGGATTTCTTCTCTCCTTTTGAAAAATTAAATGATAATTCATTAAAGGAGCTTTCCAACCAATGGATGCTTTACTTTTTAAAGTATCGTAAGAAAAGAAATATAATTAAGAACCCTATTTGTGAAAATCATCCGTTGAGATATATTCCATATTCATTTGTATCCAGGATATTTTTTAGTGTTTTTGATCCTTCAAATATTCTGCAAAAAACTTTATCGTCTCCAAGATATTTAAACCCAAATGCACCTGCATTTTTGATTCCGTCTTTGCTGGTTGTGGTTGTAATGTATTCATATTGCACATCTTTTTTGATTCCAAGTTTTTCTAAATTCATATTATTATGTTGTGTGGAAATATTTTTAAATTTTGTTCAGAATTAAATTTTTTTTGAAATCAAAAAATTATATTTTACAAAATTACTAATTTTCATCAAAAAATTATATTTTGTTTAATTGCTTAATTAATGGATATTGTATCTAATGGGGTTTAGTAAAATATATATGGGAATGTTCATAAAATATTTATCATAGGATTTAAGGTTTTTATTGCATATGCTTTTAGCAATAATTAAGTTAAATTGTTTAAAGCGTTTAGATCCTATAATCCAAAAT
>CADAAJ010000017.1 GCA_902785855.1 uncultured Methanobrevibacter sp.
TAAAGTGAGAGCATTTGAAAAGTATTTTCAATCTCATTTATGCAATTCATCCACGACCTTGAAGAGGTCATGGTATTCTTGCATCATTAGATAAATTTAGTTTTATTAATTTATAAAAGTATTTGAAAAAGCAGTAATATTAATGTTGCTATTGACAACATTTAAATATTCTTCAATGTCATATTAAATATAAAGGAGATAGTATTATGAATTACAAATCAAAATTTGGTTTTGGGTGTATGAGATTACCCTTAACTGATGAAAACGACCCAACATCAATTAATCAAGAATTATTCAATGAAATGGTAGACATATACATGGAAAAAGGCTTTAACTATTTTGATACATCATATGCATATCATAATGGAACAAGTGAAATAGCTATAAAAAAAGCTGTTGTAGAGCGATATCCAAGAGAATCATTTAAAATTTGTGATAAAATGCCAACATGGGCATTAACATCTAAGGATGATAATGAAAAATTCGTAAATGAAATGCTTGAAAGACTTGGAATTGATTATTTTGATGTATTTTTCATACACAATATTAATGTCCCATGGCTAGAACTTGCAGAAAAATCAAACACATTCGAATATGTTAAAAAAATGAAAGAAGAAGGAACCGCTAAAAAAATTGGAATAAGCTTTCATGACAATGCTAAACTTTTAGAAAAAGTATTGAAAAAATACAGTGACATTTTAGACATAGTCCAGTTAGAACTTAATTATCTAGACTGGGAAGACCCATCAATCGAAGCCCATAAATGTTATGATTTATGTGTAAAATATGGTCTTGATGTTTATGTAATGGAACCATTAAAAGGTGGAGTTATTGTAAATCCATCACAGGAAATTAAAGATGAATTTAAAAATTACAACAGCGAAAAATCAATAGCAAGCTTTGCATTAAGATTTTGTGCATCACTTGATAATGTGAAAATGGTTTTAAGTGGAATGAATAAAATGGAAGATCTGATGGATAACTGTGATACATATGAAAACTTCAAAGTAATAACAGATGATGAAAAAGAATTTTTATCAAAAATGGCTAATAAACTATATGAAACATTAGCAGTTCCATGTAGTGAATGTGGATATTGTATTAAAGAATGTCCATCAATGATTCCAATTCCAAAATATTTCAATATATACAATGCAAGTAAAAACCAGCCTGAATCAAATATTTACAGATTATATTATGATAAATTAGCCGATGAAGAAGTTCCAGCAGATGACTGTACCTACTGTGGAACATGTCTTGATTACTGTACTCAAAAAATTGATATTCCCGAAGAACTTGAAAATGTCTGTAAACACTTTGAAAATGGATTTAGCCCATATGCAGGAGAATTTTAATATAAAAGAATATATTAATTATTCTTTTATAACATTTAATTCTTAATTTAAATTATTTAGAAAATCAAACTGATTTTAAGGAAATTAACATTTGTTGAAATTAACATTATGGACTCCAACCCCCAAATTTTGGACTCCTATCCACCACCATTTTAATTAAAATTATGAAGGACTATTTTAATATTTCCACCACTATCTTCAATTATATTAATTATTATTTTGATTATTCAACAAATTATGCAAATTTTGAAAAAAATGGACTCAAAATGGACTCTCAATTAAATAGCTCTAATTAAAAAATAAATAATTAATATTAAAATATAATAACATAAAAGTTCAATATAAACTCAATATTAATATTAAATTATAAATTACTATTATTTTCTGTGATAAGGAATTTTAAATAGAGTCCAAAAATAGGAAATTTTAATTCATAACCAATAAAGCAATTTAAATACTTAAAATCAATGACCCCAAGATGTAAAGTAAAATATTCTTATGAAACTCTCATTTTTAACTCTCGAACCATTTCACCATTTTTATTTATTTTAGAAGCTTTTTTATAATATTCAATAGCTTTAGGAAATATTCCTGAATGATAATAAATTAAACCCATCAATGCCAGAGCTTCTGAATTTTTATCATCAAAATCCAATAATTTTTCTAAAATTTCAGAAGATGAACTTAAATCCCCCTGATTATATAAATCATATGCTTCTTCATATAATGTATCCACATCATCAAGATTATTTAACTCAAAAGTAGAACTCATACTAGATTTTGATGTTAATAAAACTTCTAATTCATTAGCCATTTCATTGGATTTATCTGCAGACAATGCTTTTTTTGTAAAAACCAATGCAATATCTTTTTGTTCCTGATCATATAATATTTTACCCATTAATGCAAGTGCCTTTGCGTGTTTTTTATCATTAGCTAAAATATTATTCAATACATCTTTTGATGCTGAATAATCTCCCATCTGATATAATTCATATGCATCGCTAAATTCATCATCATTACTGTTTTTAATTTCCTCTTCAATAATTTCTTCTTTTTTTCCCTGATTATTATTTGAAATCATTTTAGATAAGTATTCAAGAATATATTTTGTAGCATTTTTATGAAGAGGCTTATTATCATTTCCACATTTTGGAGAATAAATACAAGAAGGACATCCGCTTTTACATGAACAGTTATTTAATAAATCAATTGTGGAATTTAATAGCTCTACAAAAACATCAACTGCCTTTTCACAAATACCAATTCCACCTTCATAACCATCATAAATAAATATAGTTGCTTCCTGTGTATCTTCATGATAATTGGTTGACAAACCTCCAATATCAAATCTGTCACACATAGTATGTAAAGGAAACAGTCCAATTAAAGCATGTTCTGCACCGTGAAGTCCTCCTGCAAAGACTTCTTCTTCATTTGGAAACATATCTTCAAGAGTATCTTTAACACTTTTTGGTATTGTAAACCATAATCCTTTAGTATTGAATTTCAATGGCGGTAAATCAAGTGGATATGATCCAATAGGTTTTGAAAAATGCATTTTTTTATATTTAAAATAATCTTCACTAACAGTTAATTCACCAAAATTAATTGTTAAATCACCAAATTTTGTTTTTGATAATTTCTTTTTAATGTTAGTTTCAGTTTTATTTAAAACCATGGTATGATAATCAACAGTTTCTTTAGAAACATTTACAAATCCTCTTGATAGATTAACACTATTTACAACATAAGTATCTCCTTTATTAATTAAAATAGCTCCTTCATGAGCTTCCCTATAAACTTGTGACCTTTCCATTGTTTCTAAAAGATTTCCATTGTTCATTACTTTAAATTCTTCTGAAGATATTTGGTCAAGAGAATGGTCCATTGCAGGATTATCATCATAAGGATACATAAAATCTCCCCGATGATTAATATTTAAATCTTCATTATCAACCAGCCTGTCCAAAACATTCTGTGAAACTGAAAAATATTTTTCAGCTTCTCCTCTTTTTAATGGTAATTCTTTAGCTGCACATAAAATATGAGCTTCCTGAAGTATAGGGTTTGACAAATCAATAATTGCATTTTCATGAGGTTTATCAAAGAAAAATTTAGGATTATTCATAAAATATTGATCCAGCTGATTTTCAAAAGCAATTAAAATTGCAAGTGATTTCTGATTGCTTCGCCCAGCTCTTCCAGCCTGCTGCCATGTTGAAATCATAGTTCCAGGATATCCTGAAATAATTACTGCATCTAAAGAACCAATATTAATTCCAAGCTCCAGTGCATTTGTACATGTAACTCCCAGATATTTTCCGCTTTTAAGTCCGTTTTCAATTTCACGTCTTTCCTGCGGTTGATAGCCTGCCCTATAAGCTGCAATCCTATGAGCTAATTTTCCTTTAACCTGAGTCATGTCCTTTTTAGCCCACATTGCAATTAATTCTGTTGTTTTTCTTGAAACTGTAAAACATAATGTTTGAATGTTTTTAAGCATCAGATACATGAAAATATTTTCTGTTTCCATGTGAATTGATGGTGCATTTTGAGTATTGACCTTATTTCGTTTATAGTTATGAAAAGGATTGTATAAAATAAAATCTTTTTCACCACTTGGAGATGTATCTTCATCAACCAAATAAAAATCCTCACCAGTTAATCTGTTGGCAAGTTCTCTTGGATTTGCAAGTGTTGCTGAAGATAAAATAAACTGAGGATAAGAACCATAAAAATTAGCAATTCTTTTTAATCTTTTAATTAAAAAAGCTACATTTGACCCAAAAACACCTTTATAATAATGAGATTCATCAATAACAATATAACGTAAATTTTTATAAAATTTTGACCACTGATGATGCCATGATAAAATTAAATGTAGTTGATATGGATTTGTTAGAACAATTCTTGATTTTTCCCTAATTGCTTTTTTATCTTTTCTTGGAGTATCACCATCATAAGTTCTGGGAGTTATTTTAATATCCAAATCATTTTCCAAATTCTCTAAAACATGCAACTGGTCATTTGATAGAGCTTTTGCAGGATAAATATAAAGGGCTGTTGCATTTTTATCTTCAATCATTGTATCCATAATAGGTAAATTAAATGCAAGTGTTTTACCTGAAGCTGTTGGAGTAGTAATTATAACATTTTCTCCATTTTTAATAGCTTCATATGTATCAGCTTGATGTTTATATAACTTAACATCCTTAGATTCAAGATAAGAAATAATATCTTCATTTAAATTATCAATTTTTTTAAAACTAGGTTTTTTGGCAGAAATTGTCTCAATATGAGCTATATTCTCCCTATATCTCACATCATTTTTAAACATATCAATTTTATTTATATCAGACATATTATCGGCCAAAATTATTATTAAATAAAAGTGTAATAACTTAATTAAAAGTTTAGAATATAACAATATTTAATATTATCTTTTTTTAGGCAGAAAAATTGAATTTGACTACAAAATTAACAAATTTATTAAAAAAAATAATATATTAAAAAGTTGATATATGATGCCTGTTTGAACTGGTCAAGGTTTTCATGAGCCCTCACTGTCTTTGACGATGATTCTATAATAGTTGCCATTAATCTCAAGCATCACATCCCCTGCCAATTTCTTGTCTGAGAAATCAATGAGTGTCACATAAACCATCACATCATCGGCTCATTGACGCTAGCGATCTTCACATTCAAGATTGATTGTGTCTTGACGGTAATTGTCTTTGTAATAGAAACATTTCCATAGGATACAGTTATATTTCAGACAATTCATACAACAATCTTGTGGCAACATCAAATTCGACTTCAAGCAAGACCCCAAGCATTAATGGTGTCACCGTAAGCAGTGCAAGTTCAAGTTCATCATCCTCTGCAGGAGATGGATCCGGAAGCAGTGGTGTGATACAAGACGACTCAAAGGCATATGAGATAACAAAGAATATCGTGGAAAATGGTCCGGATGACATAATAAAGTTCATCACACTGGCCATAATCTATGAGATACTTTTGATTATAGGATATATATGAAAAAAAACAGTAAACATTAATGATTATCCATCTTTTGATGGTTGATCTATTTTTTTATTTTTTTGCCTCATGAGAGAAGATTTGAAGCATACGAATAATTGATTCAACGATTTATTAAACACTTACTTTTTTTATCAACTATTATTTTTAACAATCACATAATCATTATTTATAGAGTTATTTTAGAATATCGTATTTTCACATTGATTAATGTGGATTGCGTAACATTTTTTCGCAAACACCTTTATGTTTTTGCACAGATGCACACTTGGCAAATAATTATTGTTTTGGAAATTGATATTATTTATTATGGTAAGCATATACTGGTCAGTTATCTGACCACATATTTATATATTATGTGGTCAAATATTTAACCAATTGATTAAATATTTTTTCCGGGATGTGGTTTAAATGTATGAAAAAGAAGATATTATTAGTGATTACATTAAAGAAGAATTATACGATGTTCCAAATATTTTAGATAATGAATTAACATTGGAAGGCAAAAATTTTGAATATAGAAAAGAGTTTGAATTTATTAAACATCATATTGATGAGTTTTTAGAAAAAACAACCAACAACCGTTATTTTGCACTTCCAGGCCTAAGGGGTGTTGGGAAAACAACACTACTTTATCAAACATATGAGTACTTGTTCAAATCCAAAAACATCAATCCCAACCATATACTGTTCATTTCATGCGAAAACCTAAATGACATAGTAGATTTTAAAATCATAGATGTTGTAAAACAGTTTTTAGAAACCTACCACAACACCACTCTAAGAAGACTGGACAAAAATATATTCCTACTCATTGATGAATCACAATACGATAAGAACTGGGCATTGTCCGGAAAGAGGATATATGACAGAAACAAAAACATATTCATGATTTTCACCGGTTCATCAGCACTGAACCTAGAATACGATGCAGACTCAGCAAGAAGACTTCTAAAAGAAAACATCACACCTCTAAACTACAATCAACACCTGAAACTGAAATACAACTATAATGCAGCCAATGCTTCAGCATCCCTCAAAAAATTAATTTTTCAAGGAGATATAACTGATGCAGCCTATTGCGAGCAACAGATAAATCATGATTTAATCAACGTCAAAGGCTATTCAACAACCGACTGGGATGAATTTTTAAAATATGGTGGATTTCCAACATCACTATTTGAAACCAACCACCATATAATCTGCAAAAACATAACTGGAATGATAAAGAAAGTAATATCTCATGATATGGGAACAATATCTTCAATTACCTCAACTAGCCAAACACATGCCAACCGCTTGTTGAGATTTCTGGCACTGCAAAAGCCGGGAGACATTTCTCAGGAAAAAATGGGAACATACCTTGGAACATCCAAAGGCAATGTGAGAAATATCCTTGACATTCTTGAAAAAACCCAGCTGATATTTCATTGTGAACCACATATTGCATCACCTAAAAGGTCCATCAAGTCATGGGAATATTTCTTTGCAACATCAAGCATAAAACATATCATGACATCATCAATAGGCAATCTAAATTCAAATAAAAAGACATATCTTGGAGTTCTACTTGAAAATCTTGTTGCATCAACATTATTCTACCTAAGCAATGAGGAGGAAAACTATTTCACATTATATTATGATCCGGAAGACAAGACCAATGTCGATTTTGTAATTCAGGGCGAATTCCAAAAGGCGATACCTATAGAAGTAAGCATGGGCAAAAAGAAGAAAAGGCAAATCGCATCAGCAATTGAGCGTTACAATGCTGATTATGGAATAATAATTTCAAACACAACTAAAACAATAACAAAAAAAGATAATATTATTTATCTGCCTCCAAAAACATTCTCATTTTTATAAAATAAGTATTTTCAGATGGTAAATACCTGCACCTAATACTGCAAGACCAGGGAAAAACTCACCAATAAAACCACCCAACAAAACAATCAAAACAACAACCAGTATTAACAAAATAACCAACACAATAACAACCAAACTCTGAGAAATAATATCCAAAGCACCAGTTAACTAATCCCTGCCTAAAATATTAAATAACATGGAAAAAATTACACACACCTTAATTAAAAAAATCTATTTTCCAAAAAAAATAAAAAAAAGTTATTAATGAAAGGGAATTAACCTTCCACCATAATCAGTTTACCCGTTGAAGGGCCCTTATATACTCTACCCATTTCAGTATAACCCTGACCAGAACTGTTTGAAGTATCAGGAGTTTCATTAAGTTCATGACCCTGACTTACTTCAGTGGTTTGCTGTTGCTGTTGCATTTTTCCTGAATCGATTCAGTCGGATCAACCATTGTCTGCATATTATGATAACTACAAAAAGATTTGAAGTACCTGCCATCGGATCTTCTTCAACACTTTAATGTCTGTTTTTTTCAAAGTGTCAAAGTTTTTTCTTCTTCATATCAAATAATTTACTAGCTAAAAGTCAACCTTGAAGAAACACTAAAAACCCTATACACACCCATTAATTATATAGATTTTTAATAATAAACCCTTTTAAACCTGAAAAAACCAATCATAAAAAAGATAAAAAACATTAAAGCAAGATAATACTCATTATTACTATTTTCATCTTCATTTTTTTGATTTTTTGAAATTTCATAAGATTTAGCATTATCAGCAGAACGAATACTACCAGTTAACTCCAAATCACCATAATCACTAACATGTTCATTATTAAAATCAACATCATTACTTTCTTTAAAATGTTCTTGTCCACCACTACCAGAAATATTAGACAAATTACTGCCACTACTATTTCTTAGACTTAATATTGATGAATTACCATCAGAATCACTTGTAATATTATTTTCGATTAAATCAGTGCGATTGATAATATCATTTTCCATAATAATATCACCTTCATCATTACTACTATTGCTACTACTATTAGTACCATTAGTATTATTTTGATTATCGGGCGTGACTTGTTTATTTTTAATTTCTATTTGAGTAGTAAATAAAAAATCTTCAACAAAATCATTGCCTGGAATTTCTATAACAACATCATAAACTCCATCATCTAAATTATCAAATAAAACATTAACCGAACCCCAACTATCATTAAATTTATTAAAACTATTGCTTGAAATAGATTTAGTAATATTACCCAGTTTAATAGTTATGTTATAATCTGAATAAAAATACGGACTATATATAAAATTTTCTCCATCAAAATAAAATAATACTGCATCATTCCTTACATAATATCCAAAATCTGAATCAAATCCAAAATCTAAATTCCAAGCTAATTTTTTAAATTCAAATTGATATGTATCGTTAGTACCATCATAATTAATAATTGTTAAATTATAAACCCCCGGAGGAATTATAATATTATAATCATAGAGTAAATCAAGATAACAGAAATAAGTGTCATCCATATGATTATAAGCACTCATAAATCCATCATAGTATATTTTTTCATTGTTATATAATATTAATCTGACATAACCCTTAAAAAGAAATTCATCAATATCATATAATTTAAAAAATACCGAACCACCATAAACATTATAATCAACATTAATTATATTAATTGTTTTTTCTTGTTTTTTAGTAATATTTAAATTAAAATTATAAGAATAATAACCATAGTATTGTATTTTATTTAAATCCATTCTTTTAAATTGTATTAAATTAGAACTAACTTTTTCAACAATAGAAGGATAACCATGATATTTCACAGTTAATGTATTCATACCTACATTAACAGCATTAAAATCAATAGCATTAATAGGAACATAAACATGCCATCCATCATTACTAAAGTTTTCAACACAATAAATAGAATTATCATTAATGCAATACTCATAATTAAATATATTGCTTTTATTGAAGAAGACTAATTCTATATGTTCTCCTTGTTGTAGTGATAATGTGATATTAGTATCAACAACCATCTCATTATTATCACTTAACTTATCATCAATACTAACATCAATACTTTTATCTGTATTAGTTATATATTCTACTTCTGTTTCATTAGTTTGTAGTTCATTACTGGCGTTAACTGATATAACAGATAAAAATACTACCAATAATAAAAACAACAATACACATATTTTTTTAAACATTTGCATAAAACCCTATACTATTATTTTTTTAATTTTGTATTTTATATTATAATTGTTGTTTAATGAGTTGATTTGTACTTTATTTTTTTCCTTTTTTTAGTTTGAGTGATATTTGTCCATTTTTGTTAGTAGTTAATGTTGTTTTATATTTTTTCTTATTATTAGTAATTTTTGCTAAAATTTTAACATTAGATAAATGTAAGTTATATACTTTATCAACAATATTAATTTTTAATTTCTTATATTAAAAACTTCAAACAAGATGTTTTTTAAAAATAGCTAAAGAAAATTTTAAAATAAATTATTGAGTTTTTAGTGAAAAATCAAAAAAAAAGATATTAATGAAAGGGAATTAACCTTCCACCATAATCAGTTTACCCGTTGAAGGGTCCTTATAAACTCTACCCATTTCAGTATAACCCTGACCAGAGCTATTTGAAGTATCAGGAGTATCATTAAGTTCATGACCCTGACTTACTTCAGTGGTTTGCTGTTGCTGTTGCATTTTTTCCTGAATCGATTCAGTCGGATCAACCATTGCCTGCATATTCCAACTTATAATAACAAAAACCAAAAATCCAACTGCAATAACAAGCATTGCATCAACAAGATTTGAAGTACCTGCCATCGGATCTTCTTCAACACGTTTTGACCGTCTTCGACTTCTTTTTCTTACCATTAAAACCACTATTTATTCATATAATCTAAAACAGCATCTATTAAAGCATCCAAATCAGACAAGTATTTATCATACCAACCTGATCTGATTTTACCAATAACATAACATAAAGCTCCTGAACCAATACCTACAATTGTAGTATTAAATGCAACTGTTAGAGAACTTGCAAGAGTATTAATATCACCTGCACCTAATGCTGCAAGACCAGGACCCATTGGAATTAAAGTACCCATCAAACCTAATGTTGGACCAATACGAGTAATAATGTCTGTTTTTTTCAAAGTGTCTAAAGTTTTTTCTTCTTCATATTCAAATAATTTACGAGCTAAAGCTTCACGTGAATCCTTACCTAAAGATTCTGAATTAGCTATTTCAGTTAAAGCCTTTTTTTGAGCTTTTGGAATGTTAGAATTAGAAATTATATTTTTTAAATCATCACATGACTGAGCTGAATTAATATCATAAATCAAATCTCTTATTGTACCGACAGAAACTTTTTTTCTTGATGTGTATTCTGCAATTACTCCACCTAACAAAATAATTGTAACAATAACGATTGCAAGTAAAATAATTAACACAGGTATTGTTAAACTCTGTGAGATAACGTCAAGAGAACCAGTTAAGAATTCCCCACCAGGAATATTTAAAGCCATATTTTTCACCTAATATTTTATTCTAAGATACTTCTACCTCTTTTATTTAAAACGATACCACCAAACAGCAATATTGCAAATGCAATAATTACCATCAGAATATCTTGAGGAGAACTAATACTGATTGGACTTAAAGTTTTTGATAAAACACCTGCTATATTCGGTATAACGATTGCTGAAAGTAAAAAATATGCACCTAATAATAGCATAAAATTACCTAAAACAATAGGATATGGTTTTTTAATTACTTTAACAATAGTATTTGATGCAAAGTAAGTTACAACCATAACTGCAACCAATGCAGCCGCTGCATACCAACTTAAATCAAGTGAAGTAACACCAATTGTTGGAGCAACAATCAATACACTAGCAATTATTGAACCAAAACAACAAGGACAAGGAGCAATAATAGCAAGAGAAGTTGCAGTTGATGTGTTTTTATCATGTATTTTCCATTCACGTATAGTAAACAATCCTGCAATAATCATTATAGAAGCCATTGCTATGTAAAAAATTGAATTATAACTATAAATCGCTTGAATTAATTGGTCTGCAAATAATGATGCAATAGCAGAAATACCTATTACTCCCCCACCATATAAAATACATATTAATGCAAACAATTTTTTAGACAAATTAGCCAAACCTGAGGCCAATCCTATCTTAATTCCAAAAACAAGGACAGATGCAAAAATACCTACTTGCCATAAAACACTCATCATATCCATATTAATTTCTCCCAAATCAAATTAACCTTAATTAATTACAATTTAATATTACATCAATATAGTATTTAAATTTTTAAAAAATATGATAAAAAAAGATTTAAATCCTTTTAAATGAAAAAAAATAAAAAATGTATTTCACTTTTGTGAAATACAAAACAACTTTAGTTCTTTAGATAAACAATACCGAAAAATACGCCAAATATGACCAATATTGCTAGTAAAATATAGACAATGTTAGATGTATCAAATTCAAATGGAATAGATTTTTCAACTGAATTTTTAAAAACACCAGTACTGGTATTTGAATTATTATTTTTAAATGTATTATTAGCCCTAGGAGAACCAAAATCTTGAATATTAGCTATATTATTAACAAAAGTTTTATTTTGTTTAGTGTTTTTACTAATATTTTTGTTGTGTTTACCAGTACTTTTTTTATCATCATCTGTTTTGTGAGAATTTGTAGGATGTTCATACAAATTCAATGAATAAGCAATATCGTTTCCTTGTTTTTTAGTTTCAGGTGAAACAGAAAATTCACCAGTAACTGGATCATATTTTAAAGCGTAAGATAGATAATTAGTATTATCTGTACTGTCTACCCATAAGAAATAAAATACTAAATCCTTCCACAATGGATTATGTATAGGAATTAAATTATCAAATAAAATAGAACCAAGAACATCTGAAATACCAGTATTTACATAACCAGTATTGGTTCCATTTATTTTTACATAACCTGCAGAGGTTAATGTGTATAGATACGGATAACCTTTCTGAATATCAATACCTTTTGATTTAAAGTAAGATAAAGCCATATTAGCTGCATCAATACCAATTTGTTCCAATTGATCAGATGGTATGATTGAAGCTTTATCTACAACAGTTGTATCATTAAGGTTTGCACTAACTAATCCAGTAATAGATTCATCTACCACATCAACACCGATATACGCCTTTTTATCTGGATTATTTTTTTCTATAGACCAAATAAATGCATGATCATCAGAGTCTCTTGAAGCCCTTAAATCATTGTTCAAGGTATTTTCAAGAGGTAAATCAAATTTATTATTCTGTGGATAATCCTGAATCTCATTAGTATACATATCATCTAAAAGAGCTAATTCATTTAAAGTGTTTGCGAAATAATCACTTGAAAAGCCATTGATTAAGGAATTTAAATTAAAATTCCAAAAATCAGCAGATAACCCTTTAGTAGTGTACAGTAATTTTTTAGCACCATTATAGGAAACTATTCTGTAAGATTCAGTAGTATTAATAAAAAATGCAATATTTAAATCAGTTTTAATATTAGATAATGTTAAAAGATTATCATTATTATAACTTACATATCCATTAGAAGCATTTACTATTCCATTTACAACCTCGCCAATGGTTTTTGTATTAATATCATCAGAGGTTATGAAAACAAAAACATTGTCTGAATTATTCACATTATATAAACTATAAACAGTGTTTGTTATATTATATGAAATATCATAATGACTACTATTTTTAAAATCAAATGAAATGTCTTTGACTAGTTCAAAATCATCACTAGAAATATGATTTGAATCAACGCTACTTTGATAATCTAAATTTCCGGATGATTTTTTATTATCATTATCTTTCAATAATGAATCATCACAAGATATTTCAATTTCTTTAGATAATTTGTCATTTGTTTGTGTTTGCATTTGACAGTCCTCTTTTGATAACTCAATATTACTAGCCTTAGATGTTATATTCTCACTAGCTGAGACCGCACCTATTAGTAACATTGCCAGAATTAATAGAAAAACCATGGAAAATGCATGTTTTTTCATAAATTCTCCTAATTATCGATATTTAATTAATTGCTTAATTATATCCACTATAGATCTATAGTAATACTAAATAAATAAAAATTATTAACATATTTAAATAGCATTACAATTTTACTATATTATTTTCATTTTAAAAAAAACTTACTATTTATTAAAAAATATTTAACTACAAAAAATTAATATTCTAATATAAAAAACTTAATGAGGCAAAAAATGTTTTGGAATGAAAAAATAGAAACCCTTTCAAGGCAAGATTTAGAAGAATTGCAATTAAAAAAACTCCAATCAATTGTTAAAAAAGCTTTTAATAAAATACCTTATTATAATAAAAAATATAGTGAAATTGGAGTTTATCCAGAAGATATTGAAACCCTAAAAGATATAGAAAAATTACCTTTTATAACAAAAGATGATTTAAGGGAAAGCTATCCTTTTGGACTTTTTGCAGTAGATATGAAAGAAATTAAAGAACTTCATTCATCATCCGGAACCACAGGAAAACCAGTAGTTTCAGGATATACTGAAAAAGATTTAGACACATGGGCTGAAACTATTGCACGTGGACTCACCATGATGGGAATTGGTGAAAATGATATTTTACAAAATACCCACGGATACGGAATGTTTACAGGAGGTTTTGGAGTTCATTATGGTTCACATAAAGTAGGTGCAGCAATCATACCAATATCAACAGGCCAAACAAGAAGACAAATAGAAATAATGAAAGACTTTGGAACAACAGGACTTATATTCACACCATCCTATGGAATACACCTTGGTGAAGTAGCTATTGAAGACGGCATTGACCCAAAAGAATTAGGAATTAAAGCTATAGGATTTGGGGCTGAAATGTGGACTGAAGAAATAAGACAAAAAGTAGAAGAGATATTTGATGCAAAAGCCTACAATATCTACGGATTAACCGAACTTATGGGACCAGGTGTAGGTGTTGAATGTGAAGCACAAAATGGCCTGCACATTCCAGAAGACATTTATTATCCGGAAATTATAGATTCAAATACAGGAAAAGTACTAGGTGAAAATACTACTGGAGAATTAGTTTTAACAAATCTTGAACGTGAAGGAATGCCTATCATAAGATTTAGAACAAAAGATTTAACCAAAATTACTTATGAAAAATGTAGTTGCGGAAGAACACACGGAAGAATAAGCAGAATTACAGGCAGATCTGACGATATGATTAAAGTTAAAGGAGTAGCAATTTTCCCATCACAAATTGAAAAAGCATTACTTAAAGCTGGTGATGTTGAGCCTCATTATATGATTATTGTTACAAGACCAGGAACACTTGATGAAATTGAAATTAAAGTTGAAGCATCACAGGATATTTTCTTTGACGGTGTAAAAGAAATGATGTCTGTTCAAAATAAAATTGGAAAATATATTGAAAATGAAACAGGAATCAGAGCTAAAGTAACACTTGTAGAACCAAAATCACTACCAAGATTTGAAGGAAAAGCAAAAAGAGTAATTGATAAAAGAAACTTACATTAGGTGGATATTATGAAAGTCAAACAGTTATCAATATTTATACAAAACGAAATCGGAAGTTTATCCAAACCATTAGAAGTACTTTCCAATAATAATATTAATATAAGAGCCATGTCAATGGCAGATACATCTGAATTCTGTATTTTAAGACTTGTAGTTGACAATCCAGTTAAAGGAAAAGAAATTCTAGAAAAAAACAATTTCCTAGTTAAAACCATTGAAACAATAGCTATTGAAATGAATGACACTCCAGGAGGACTTACTGAAATTTTAAAAATACTAAAAGAAAACAATATTAATTTAGAATATCTTTACGCATTTACTCATGAAAAACAAGGAAAAGCTATTTTATTACTACACAGTGACAACATAAATGATTTAATTGATGCATTAAATAAAAATAATGTTGTTATTGTAAACTCACAGGAAATCTATGACCTTTAAACCCGAGGATAAAGATGAAACTAAAAAATAAAATTTTTGCAATAAGCCTCATTATAATCATAATTTCAATAATTGGAGCATATTCTGCTTATGAATTTCAAAATAACGAATCAGATGAAATAGGATGCTGTTCTATGGTACTTCAATTAGACAACCAGGACTATCTTATGTCATTCAGACGTGATTCTGATAATTCTGCAGATATTAAAATAGAAAATATTAATATAAATGGAATGAATGCCATTAAACAATATAAAACAGACGGTAAATATTTTTCTCACGTAATAATTACTGAAAACGGATGGGTAATGGGATTCGGTGGAATTGATGACGGAACCAACAGCGAAAAATGTGAAAAAATCGCACTTGAAATGATTAATGACAACAATAGCATATCAAAAAATAGCCTTGAAGAAATCCAAAAAATTAAACAACCGTATAAACGTGGACATTTCCTGATTAAAGCTCCAAACGGAAATTATGGTATTGCAACAGTCACCAATATCACTACTGGAAAATTAGAACCAGGCCAGTATGTATCCATTCCTAACAATTATTCCTTATTCAGATCAGGTGAACTTTCACAGGGCAATAAAACAATTAAAGCAATGAATGAATTAGCCCAATCTGATAAATACGGAGTTGATAGAAGAGATATAATAACATATAATTATACTTCAAACAATAAAGCAGTTGAAGTTTATGTTTCAAATGAAGACGGTTCAAAATTAGGTAAAAACTATACTGGTTGTGTTGATGATGTTTATGTAAACAATAATGTAACTAAAACAACTGACATCCCAATAGCACCAAATTATAAGCATATTGCTTCACTTAGCTTAACACAGAATTCAACAAATACCATACTATTACTTGTCGGATCACTGATATTTGTTGTAATACTATCATTTGGCGCATATAAACTTGTTAAAAAAATAAGAAGAAGATAAAATGGATTTAGTTATTTTTCAATAACAAATCCATGATTTTGTGCTTTAGTAACAAATACAGTTCCTTTATCCCCAATTATTTCTTTAGTTTTTTCTACAATATCTGCATTTGATTCATCAAATACAGTGTATAAAACAGGACCAAAGGAACTAATTCCAACACCATATGCTCCGGCAGCTTCAATAGCTTTCATAGTAGGTAAATAACTGTCATCAAGTGAATGTTCAAGTTTATTAAAACCAACTTGCTGAAGTTTACTAATAGCCCATCCAAAGTTTTTAATATCTTTTTCAAGCATGAATGGAACTAAATTCATTAAAATTAAATGAGAAACCTGTTCGACTTCTTCTTTTGGAAGAGGACAGTAAGTCTGGAAGACATCTACCTCATCATCACCTTCCATATGTTTTTCAATTTCAGGAATAGCTATTAAAATTTTCCATTCTTCGGGAAAATCATACCTTGCAATTAATGTTGCAGGTTTAGCTTTTGATGCACCAGAAGGTAAAAATAAAGGTTTTTCCTCTTTACTGTGTCCACCATCTAAAATAAAGCCTCCTAAATCATGAGTATATGTACCAATTCCTGAAGTTCCACCTCTACCAACAATACTGCTTAAAACACGACTTTCAACTTCAATACCCATAGTTTCTGTAATTAAATGAGCTGTAGAAACAGCAATTTGTGTTCCACTTCCAAATCCAGAATGTGGAGGATAAGTCTGATGTACAGTAAAATGAAATCCAGAGTCAATATCAAAATATTCAATAGTTTTTTTAGCAGCATCGGGAATTTTAACACTGCATTCTTCAATAGCTTCTTCATCTGTTACAGTTTCAGCAAAATCAAGTGTTATACCACTTTCAATCTGTTCAACTTCCAAAATAAATTGAGGGTCTTCCAATGCAAGACCAATTCCACCATCGACTCTTCTATATGACCCATTTAAATCTATAAGAGACATATGTATTCTTGAGGGTGCTTTAATAATCATGATTTTTCACTTCCTAGTTATATCTAACTTATTATTGCTTTTATTTAATATATAACTTTTTTCATGAAAAAAAAAACATTTTTATGGAAACCATAAATTATCTTTTAAAAGTAAAAAAATCAATAATTGCACCTAATTTATAAATTCCATTAAACAAAAATCATATAAATCTTAAAATGGATAAAATAATATAACTTAATTAAAAGTTAAAGGTTAATTTTATGAATAAAAAAATAATTATAATTGGAATAATATTATTAATTATTGTAGCTGCAATCGTTTTTATAATATTAACCACTGTAAATTATGAAACAATAGAAATAACACCTAACGGAACAACCATTGATGTTCCTGCAAATCAAACCAAATATAATGGAAAAGTTGAAGGTGCTAAGATATGGAATTGGAACAGTGGAATACTAGTTGCATACAATAGTTACGAAGAGAATGATATTATTAAAGTAACCGAAATAGGTTTTGAAGCATTAAATAAGATTGTAAAAACTGGAGAGATGGAAACAGTCGACGGAATTACATGTTATTTAATAAATGCTGATAAATTATTGGAAATTCACATATTTGACATCATTAAAGTAAATTATAATGGTAAATTCTATTGTATTCCATTATATAATGAAACTACTCATGACAGCATTATAATTTGTTGTAAAGATAAAGATATTGCACTGCACATGGCAAAATCAGTGAAATACAAAAAAGTTTACTCAGAAAACAATAATGTAAATAACACTATTTCTAAAGTAAAAAATGTAACTGAAGGTTTAGAATCTGAAGCAAAAAAATATGCAAATAACACCGAGTTAAATGATGTTAAATCAACAATAGAAGATAAAGCAGGAGATATACTATCTAAAAGTCCAATATAATATTTTAATATATAATATGATGATTTATATTGAATTTTAAAAGAAAAAATAGTGTAGAGAAAAAATAATATTTTCCCTAGCAATAATTACCATATTATAATTTTAAGAAAAATATTAAATAATTATTACGTAATTTTTCGAATTAAAACAGATGTATTGTTGGTTTTTCCTGAAGGCAATAACATTACTTCTTTGTGAAAACCACGAGTATCTTTTTCAAGTACAGGTGAATATAATATTGCACGCATTCCAGTATAAGTTCTATACAAAACAGGAGTAGTTTCATCAACATACTCCCAGATATTTGAAAATACTCTTTCTTTAGGTTCTGCAAATGCAGCAACCATTAAAATATCATAATTTAAATCTTTTATTGTAGTTTCATTACCAACAACTATTTCAATATCACTGTCAAGGCCGAGTTTTTTTAAAACTTTTCTTGAAAGATTTGCAACATCTTCCTGCTGTTCAATTCCAATACATTTACAACCAAATACCTTATTAAACATGATTAAAGTCAAAGGCAGTGGTCCTGAACCTAAAAATAGAAAAGTTTTATTTTCATTGAATTTGGCTAATCTACTTTCATTTTCAATTAAACCTATATATCTATCATAAAAATGAAATGAATCCAATGTTTCAGTTGGATTATCAGATTCCAAAATTTTTAATGCATTTTCTGTTTCAAGTCTTGATCCTACATAGAGATAAAATCTTCTGATTAACTTTAAGATATTATTCATTTTTTCATCATCAAGAATATGTTTAGCAGAGTCAAAATCTATTGTGTTATCATGAGCAATGATTTCAACATCATCAAAAACTTTAATAATTTCTTCTATACTTTCATTATCCAATTCAGAATCACCATATTTATCCAAATCACCATAACTTAATAATTTATCCGCAATTTCTTCTAATTTACCCCAGTATTTATAACAACTCATAGAATCACTAAATAATTATATAATAAATATTAGTATTAAAGTTTACTGAAATTTTTATCAAAAATATTTAACATAATAATACCTGCTTTTAATCTGGCTAAAGCATCATCCAACACTGTTTTTGGACAGGCAATGTTCATTCTTAAGAAATTATCACCATTTTCACCAAAATCAATACCTGGTGATAAAAATAAACCCTGATTTGTTCTTAAAAATTCAGATAAAACTTTTGAAGAAACATTTAACTTAGAACAATCAAGCCACAAAAGATAAGTAGCATCACAGGAAACTAATTTAATAACAGGCAATTCCTTAGCCAAATAATCCTGAACAGTCTGTTTATTTTCATATATAACTTTTTTAAGTTCATCCAACCATTCACCAGATTCATTATATGCAGCAATAACTGCAGAGGATGCAAAAACATTACATGAATCGGAATTATCAATATGAATTTGTGTTTTAACCTTTTCAAAAATCTCTTTATTTTTAATATGGACAATAGAGCTTTGAAATCCTGCAATATTGAATGATTTTGAAGGAGATAAACAAGTAATACATTTATCATAATCACTTGATTTTTCAAAAGGATTATATTTTACATCCGGATCAGTTAAATCACAATGAATTTCATCAGATATTAAAATAACATCATGTTTTCTGCATAATTCACCAATACGATTTAAATCATCACCAGACCATATTTTACCAATAGGATTGTGAGGATTGCACAAAATCATCAGATTAACTTTTGATAATTTTTCATCCAAATCTTCAAAATCTATTTTATAACAGCCATTTTCATATATTAACTGATTTTGTAAAACTTTACGATTGTTTTCCTCAATTACATAAAAAAATACATGATAAACCGGTGTTTGAATTAAAATTTCATCACCAACATCACTCAAACATCTAATCATGGAAGAAATTGAAGGCATAACTCCTGCAGAATAAAGCATGTTTTCTTTTGACATTTTAAAATCATAGTGTAAATCCCACCAGTTAATATAAGATTTAAATAGTTCATCAGGAACAATTGAATATCCATATACTGGATGATTAGCTCTTTTTTGAATAGCGTTTTCGATTGCCGGTGCAACTTTAAAATCCATATCAGCTACCCACATAGGCAAATCATCATCAAATAAATCCCATTTTAAAGAATTTGTATTTTTTCTTGAAACTAATGTTTCAAAATCATATTTAGTATTTTTCATAGTGAATTCTTTTCTCATCAAATTTATCCATAAATTTATTTTCCCATCCATCAGCAGGATATCCAACAGTTATTATACAGAATGGTTTTAAAGTAGTTATATCATCAATACCAATAATTTCTGCGATTTGTTTCATTCTTTCTTCTTCAGGAGCAACACCATTCCAAAGTGCACCTAAACCAAGATTAACTGCTTCAAGCAACATGTTTTCTGCTGCTGCACTCATATCCTGTTGCCATACAAGTTTATAAAAAGACCTTTCAATATTTCCAACAAGTACAATAGCAACCGGAGCATTAGTTACTCTAGGTTTTATCTCACCAAGCTTTTTTAAAGTATCCTTATTTTTAACAACAACAAATTCCCAAGGCTCAGCACCTAATCTTGAACCTGGAGCCTGCATTCCAGCTTTAAGAATTTTTAAAATATCTTCATCATCAACTTCCTTATCAGAATACTCTCTAATACTCCTTCTTATTTTAATTATTTCATCAAAAGTAGACATAATATTAAATATAATGTCTTACTATATAAAACATAAAGGAGGTGTAATAATGAATGTTAATAAAGGAGTAGGAATAATTGCAATAATTCTTGGATTATTATTCATGATATTCCCAATATTTTCAGCAAGCCTCGTATCAATTCTTATTGGTATAAGTTCAATCATCTTCGGATTTTCAACAATATTCTTTGGAATTAATTCAAGAGATGGCGACTCATACATGTTTGTTTTACCAATAATTGTTGGAATATTAGCTATAATATTTGGATTTGCATTTATTGTTAAAATTGATGCCTTATCATTCCTTGTAGGTTTACAATTCTATATTATCGGTATTATTATGGTCCTATTTGGAATTTCAGGAATATTTTCCAGATTCAATACTGCATCAACACTTAATTCAATATTGATTATTATTTTAGGTATCGTTTCATTTATCCTTGGTGCAATATCTATTGATAATCCAGTATTAATTGCAGTAATTATTGGAATTGTCTTAGTTCTTGAAGGAATAACCTATCTAATTTCCGAATAAGACAATTCACCATCACCATTTAAAAAAAAATTATTTACTTAAATCAGCACCGATTTCAAAAGCTTTTTGTAAATCCTTCGGAAATTGCATAACGTACTGTTTTTGTTTTGCTTCTTCACTGAAACCTGCCATATTATATTTTGAATATTTACTGACCTGTAAAGTATCACAAACAGGATAAGAAACAATTTTACCATTTAAAAATGAAAATAAAAATTCATTACTTTTTAAACTTTCTTCCATAGATTCTTTAAAATACTGCATAGGAGCATTCATTGTATAAAAAATTCCAACATTTACTTTACCAGTATAATAACTAGAACCGTCATCATATGAAAGCACACAAAAGATTAATCTCTCAACCAAAGCTCTAAATTCACTGGTAACTTCACCAAAGTAAATTGGTGAACCAATAAGTAATGCATCCGCATCCAAAATCTTTTCAATTAAAGGAGATAAATCATCTTTCCAATAGCACTTACCTTTAGTTTTATCTTTCATTTTACAAATTAAACAACTTCTACATCCTTTAAAAACCAGATCATATAAATTTATATATTCAGTTTCAGCACCTACTGATTCCGCCCCTTTTTGAGCAGCCTGCATTATCTCAGCAGTATTCCATTTTTTTCTAGGACTAGCATTGATAACTATAGTTTTCATACAAACACCGAAATAATTTATTTAATAAATAAAACTCTTAATTTTATGATAAATATCTGTCAAATTTTTTGATACTTACTTTACATGTGAAACTTCACTTCATGTTAGGTTTATATTGATATTTGTAATTAAATTTTTGGATGACCAGATACCCTTACATACCAGTTCATGTCTTTGAAAATAGTGCATGATTTTTTGAAATATTATTTGTATATCTAAAAGAGCACAAATTTATAACTGGTGAAAAAATAACAGCACTATGATATTGTATACAAAACAAGAATAAAACAGACAACTGCAAAGATTAATTTAATAAAAAGTATTGTCAATAATTGTCATAGTTAATAAGTGATGTGTTACTTAAATACATAACTATTTTAATATTTTGATATGTAGCCTGTGAAAAAGTACAATTGATGTTTATATATGTAGATGAAACAATTAAAATTAGAAAAAATAAAAAATGTAAAAGGTGAAATGGGGGAATCTCACCTTTTTTTCGTGTTTAATAAAACAATTAAGTCAAAAAAGTATTTAAGCTCGGAATTTAAAATTCGTCATAGCTAAAAGTGAATTACATTTATCTTTTGACTTTAATATGTTTATTTATAGTGTTAGTCAAGTATGTAAATGTAACTCTATACTTTTTACCCACTTTCAACTTCTTAACAACTTTTTTAGACAATTTAAACTTAGCCACACCTTTAGAATTGGTTTTAGCAGTTAAAATCTTAGATTTGATTTTCATAGTAACTTTAACACCAGATAATGGTTTACCATTACTAAATCTAAGTTTAGCTTTTACTTTGTTTTTCTTTTTAGATTTTTTAACTTTCTGAACCTTTTTAGCAGTTAAAATCTGTTTAACTTCAATATTATCAGAAATATTATATCCTTTATACTGAGCAGTAATAAGATACCAATTAGGATTTAAATTAATGGTTAACTCAGCTAAACCAGTTTCATCAGTGATAACTTCATAAGTAATACCATTAACAAACATTAATACTTTTTCACCTGCACCTACAGGCTTACCGTCATCACCAATAGCACGAACTGCAAATTTACTGCCGTCAGCAAAGTCCATTACTACAGGTTTATTTTCCACTAAACGAGGAACAATATTAGTAGTATTATAACTTTCATCACCAGTAACAGGATTTACAGCAACAATAGTATGATTACCTGGAGCTAAACCAATATTTAAACTAGCAACACCATTTTCATCAGTTAAAACAGTGTATTCTTTACCACCAACAGCAAAAGTAACATTTGTATTTGCTAAAGGATTACCAAACTCATCAGTAAATACAGCCTGATAGTCAAGACCAGAATTATAACCACGAGAAATTGTTTCAACGTGAATTGTTTTAGAGGTTCTAACTGTAAACCATACTGTTGCATTCTTACCAACATTCCAGTAAGTATCTCCATTATATACTGCATCAATCAAGTATCTGCCTGCAGATAAACCAGTAATATTAAATGAAGCAACACCATTATTAACTGATTCAGTGTAGTTTTTACCATCAACAGTAATAGTAACAGTACCAGTAGCATCACTTGGAACAACTACAGTAATAACTGCAGTTTCCTCATCAGTAATATTATCAGCACTTACTTCAACATTTGTAGTTTTACGATTAACAGTAATACTGGATGCAGTTGAATTACCATCAAAGTTAATATCACCATCATATGAAACTTCAAAGTTAACAATTCCAGGTTTTAAATTAGGAACAATAATGCGAGCAACACCATTATTATCAATATTTCCTAAATAAGTATCATTACCTACAGTAATACTGATATGACCTGTTGCATTACTGTCAACACGTACAATAATTTCAGCATTTTCACCATAAGTAATAGCCTCTGCTGTAACTTCAATACTAGTTGATTTACCAGTTACATCAAATTTAGTTGAATTTTTACCTCCAAGATATTTAAGATCACCTAAAGGTTCATAATTAGCAATTACCTCATAAGTATCTCTATCTAAAGCAGGGAGATTAAATACAACAGTACCATTATCTATTGCTTTAGAGTATTGAGTACTTCCAACTGTAATAGTAATATTACCTGTTGCATCATTTGGAACACTTACAACAACAGTAACATTTTTACCAACAGGAGTATTGTTAACATCAATTATTACAGTTGTGTTAATCTTATCAGCAGTAAATAAAGTAGTATTTCTTTCACTAGCATATTTATTGTCACCATTATAGATAACTTCAACATTAAAGTTACCGGAAGTTGGAACAACATAATTATAAATTACTTTACCATCAGAAATATCACTAATATTAACTGTTTCCCCTCTGATTTTAATTGTTACATTACCTTTTGCATCATTTGGTACAGTTATTGTAATAACAGCGGTTTCACCAGCAAGATAATTATCCTTATCACTAACAACAATAACTTGAGGATTTAACCTAACTCCTTGATCAGTAATTACAGCATCAACAGCAAATTCATTATACTTATCATCACCAGCATAAACAACTGAAATAGGAGTTCCGTCACTTACATTATTTAAGTTAATAACAGCTTTACCATTATCAATTACCTCAGTGAAGTTTTTACCACCAACAACAATAGTAATATTACCAGTAGCATCACCAGGAACAATTACAGTAACAGTAGTTTTATTATCTAAAACAGAAGTGGAATTAACAACAGGATTAATATCAATTTTAGATACATTAAATGTTGCATTACCAGTACTATTTAAATATTTAGCATTACCATTATAAGTTGCAACAGCAATATAAGTACCATTACCTAAACCAGAAATAGTAAATACTGCTTTTCCATCAGAAACAGTAACTGGATTATAAACAATACCATTGATTTTTAAAGACACATTACCAGTAGCATCATCAGGTACTTTAACAATAATAGTTGCATTTTCACCAACTTTAATATCACCAACATTTACAATAACAAGAGAAATATACTTATTAACAAAAATGCTTGATGTAATATTGGAAGATAAGAACTTATCATCACCAGAGTAAGTTGCAGTAACATTATAAGTACCGTAAGCTAAATCACCAACAGTAAATGTAACTTTACCATCCTGAATCACTTTAGTAAATGTTCTACCATCAATATTAATTGTAATATTACCAGTTGCTCTTTCAGTTACACCCACAGTAATTGTTGCATTTTCACCAACAATAATATCAGAAATCATAATAGATAATGCAGAACTTAATTTAATTCCAGAATCATACAATACAGCAGATGTATTAAATTTATTATACTTATCATCACCATCAAATACAAATGATATATTAGTTCCATTACCAACATTATCTAAGTTAAAGCGAGCAGTACCATCAATAATTGGAGAAGTAATAGTTCTATCACCAACAACTAAGATTATATTACCATTTACATCTTTAGGAACATATACAGTAATATTAGTCTTATTTTCAACAATTGGATTTGCTCTTACATCAGGAACAATATCAATTTTAGTCACATTAAATGAAGACATCACATCATACCTACTATCACCATTAAATGTAGCCATAATATCGTATGTACCATTTCCTAAACCAGGAATAGTAAATACAGCCTTACCCGCACTAACAGCAACAGTTTGACTGTATGATCCACCAACAATTTCTAAAGTCACATTACCAGTTGCATCACCAGGAACAAATACAGTAACAGTAGCATTTTCACCTACTTTAATATCACTAACAGTAATATTAACACTAGGAGTTAAAGGATTAACAACAATAGTTGAATCAGAACTGTTTCCATTATATTTATTGTTACCAGCATAATCAGCAACAACAGTGTAAGTACCATGTTTGTTAAATGAAACATTTAATAAAGCAGTACCATTAATCATATCTACAGTGTATTTGGTTCCATTAATTGTAATTTCAACAGTTCCGTTAGCATCACCAGGACCTGAAACAACAACAGTTATGTTTTCACCAACTTTACCAGTACCTGGAGCAACATTAATAGTTGAATTGTATTTGTTTACATTAAATGTAGTTGAATTTTCACTGGTTATGTAAATATCATCACCAGAATAGACAACATCAACTTTATAAGTACCATTACCTAAACCAGCTAAA
>CADAAJ010000018.1:0-9394 GCA_902785855.1 uncultured Methanobrevibacter sp.
TAAAGCTCAAAATGCTTCTACTCAATTAATGTGGTTTTCCACTATTTTATCTATTATTTTAATGATTTTTGTTATTATTTTAAGACAATTTTTAATCGGAATACTTTTTGGTCAAATTGGAGCTGATGTTTGGCATAATGCTGATATTTATTTATATATTGTTTCTTTATCTATTCCATTTATTGCCATATATAATGCTGGAGCAGCTATTTTTAGAACAACTAATGATGCAAGTTTACCAATGAAAATAATGCTTGTTTGTGATATTTTAAACATTGCAGGAAATGCTTTTTGTATTTATTATCTTGGATGGGATGTTAGAGGTGTAGCTATTCCAACAGTTTTATCACGAGTTCTTGCAGCATTGGCAATTTTGTATTTTGCAGTTGATGAAAACTATAAATTACACATTAAACATACTTTAAAACATAAATTTGATATGCTAATGCTTAAAAAAGTTTTAAAAGTAGGTATTCCATATGGTGTTGAAAATGGTTTATTTCAGTTAGGCCGTGTTTTGGTCTTAAGTCTGGTATCTACTTTTGGAACAATGGCAATTGCTGCAAATTCTGTAGGTTATGCAATTGGTATTTTTTCAGTTTTACCAGGATTTGCCATTAATTTAGGATTAACAGCAATAATTTCAAATTGTGTCGGTGCAAATGATTTTAAACAGGCAAGATATTATAATAAGAAATGTATAATATTAGTTGTAATATCTCACATTGTTGTTAATTTAATTATTTTTGCAATGTTGCCGATGATATTGGGAATTTATGATTTATCTGCTCAAACTGAAGCAATGACAACTCAAATGGTGCTGTGGCATGGATTATTTGCAATTATAATATGGCCATTGTCATTTACATTGCCTTCAACATTTAGGGGTGCAGGTGATTCAAAATCTGTTATGTATATAAGCTTAATTGTAATGTTTATATGTAGAATAGCCCTATCTTATGTTATTGCAGACTGGATGGGTGTTGGAGTATTTGGAACATGGATAGCTATGTTTATTGATTGGTATGTAAGAGCAGGAATTTATATTTACAGATATTTCTCAAATAAATGGACAGAATATAGGGTGGTTTAAATTAGGCCTAAAATAACTTATAAAAATACACATAAATTCAGCAAAAGACAACTTAGGGAACTTTTTTCATCAGTTGATTTTCCGGCAGGGGAATTTCCAGAAAAACTTGTAGTTGCAATGAAAAATTATAACACAGTTTTTTCAGCCTGGAGAGATGATGAGCTAGTTGGTTTAATTTGTGTAATGGATGATGGAATTATGGAAGCTTATATTCATTATCTGCTTGTAAAACCTGATTATCAACTTAAAGGTGTTGGAAAAGAATTACTCACAAGAGTTAAAGAATATTATAATGATTATATTAAAATTGTAGTTATTGTTCCGGAAAAGGTATCTAAATCATTTGAATATTCTGAATTTGAAAAAGATAATGATAAAATTTCAATGTTTTATAAAAAAATTAGATATTAGGGTGTTTTTATGGTTTTATTTAGAGGAGATATAAAATCAAAATGTCTTCAAAGACGTACATCAATTAGTGTAATTTTACCTGCTGATAATATCCATTTTTTAAATGGCACTGAAGAAATAGTTCCAAAACCCTATAAAACATTATATTTGCTTCATGGTTTGTATGGCAGTGATGATATTTTTCTTGCAAATACATCTGTCCAGAAATTTGCAGAGGATAATGGAATAGCTATTGTAATTCCCTGTGGAGATAACAGTTTTTATATTGATAATGAAAAATCTCATGCGTATTATGGTGAATATGTGGGCTGTGAATTATTGGATATTACTCGAAATATTTTTCCATTGTCTGATAAACGTGAAGATACTTTTATTGCCGGTTTTTCTATGGGTGGTTATGGTGCAATTAGAAACGGTTTAAAATATTATGAAAACTTCTCAAAAATTGGTATGATTTCAGCTGCATTAATTACAGATGATATTGTTAACTATACAGATAATAATAATGTATTAAAATCAAGAGATTTTTATGAATCAATTTTTGGTGATTTAAAAGATGTTATTGGTTCTGATGCAGACCCAAAATATTTAATTAATAATTGTCCAGATATTCCAGATATATTTATGGCATGTGGTATTGATGACTTTTTATTTGAAAAAAATGCTGATTTTTATAGGTTTTTAAAAGAAAATAATGTTGATGCTACATTTATTGGTGATGATGGTGAACATACATGGGAATTTTGCGATAAATATGTTAAAGAGTTTATTAAACATTGTTTTGATTAAAAAAAATTATTTTAAATCAATAATTAAATTTAAATAAAATTTTTATATATTAGTAAAAACTAAAATTATATTATAATTTATGGAGAGGATTTTTCTGACAAAATATATTATTATTACTGGTGGGGTAGTAAGTTCTATAGGTAAAGGTATTACCTCTGCATCTATGGGACGTATTTTACGATCTTATGGTTTAAAAGTTTCAGCTATTAAAATAGACCCGTATTTGAATTGGGATTCTGGTACACTTAACCCATATCAGCATGGTGAAGTTTTTGTTACTAATGATGGTATGGAAACAGATTTGGATTTAGGACATTATGAAAGATTTTTAGATGTTGAATTAAAAGGTTTGGCTAATATAACTACTGGTAAAGTTTATGAATCTGTTATTGCTAAAGAAAGAGAAGGTGGTTATCTTGGTGAATGTGTACAAGTTATTCCTCATATTACTAATCGTATTAAAGAAATGATTAGAGAAAATTCCGAAAGTGCAGATTATGATGTGGTTTTAGTTGAACTTGGTGGTACTGTTGGAGATATTGAAAGTCAACCTTTCCTAGAAGCTTTAAGACAACTTAGAAATGAGGAAGGTCGTCAAAATGTCATGTTTGTCCATGTTACATTTATTCCCTACCTAAATGCAGCTGGTGAATTTAAAACAAAACCAACTCAACATTCTACAAAAGAATTAAGAAGTGTCGGTATTAATCCTGATGTTATTGTATGCAGATCACAAGAACACATTGATGATGGGCTTTTAGCAAAAGTTGCTCATTTTTGTGATGTGGATGTAAATGCAGTTGTCAACACTCCTGATGCAGGTACTATTTATGAAGTGCCTCTTGTTTTAGAAGATAATAATATTGGTGAATTAATTGTAAATAGGATTGGTTTGGATATTGAACCTGATTCTTCAAAATTAGCTGATTGGAGAAAAATTGTTGAATCTTTAACAATTAAAGATCCTGAAGTAACAATTGGGATTGTTGGAAAATATGTTGAACTTGAAGATGCATACATTAGTATTCGTGAATCATTGCTTCATGCGGCAGCAAGTGTTGGTGTAAAAGCTAATATTAAATATTTAAGTTCTGATGTTGATGAATTGGATAAAAATGCTTTAGCTGAATTTGATGGTATTTTAATTCCTGGAGGATTTGGTGAGAGAGGTTTTGAAGGAAAACTGGATGCTGTTGATTATGCAATTGAAAATAATGTTCCTTTATTTGGAATTTGTCTTGGAATGCAATCTATAGTAACTCAATTTGCAAGAAGAAATGGTTATCCTGATGCTAATAGTTCTGAATTTGATGATAATCTATCTCATCCAGTTATTGATATGATGGAAGAACAAAAGAAAATCAAGAATATGGGTGGAACAATGCGTTTAGGTTCCTATGATTGTAAAATTATAGAAGGTACTAAAACTTATGATGCATATGGTGAAATTGATATTGAAGAACGTCATAGGCACAGATATGAATTCAACAATGAATTTAGAAAAGACTTAATGGATAAAGGATTAATTATTTCTGGAACTAGTCCTGATGACTTTTTAGTAGAAATTGTTGAAGTTCCTAATCATCCATGGGCTATTGGTTGCCAGTTCCATCCTGAATTTAAATCAAGACCTAATAGGCCTCATCCATTATTTAAATCATTTTTAGAGGCAATTGTTAAATACTCTAAAAATTAATCTTTTTTTATTTTAATTTTTTATTTCAAAATCAATTTAGTAAGCTTATTTTCTATATAATTAATATTATCTAAAGTTTAATAGAAATTTATGATTTTAGATAGTATATTTTTAATTCAATTAATAATTACAGTTTTATTTTCTGTAATAGCTGCAATTTATGATGTTAAATATGGTATTGTGCCGGATAAATTAAATTATATTCTGCTTGTTTTTGGTATAGTATCTAATCTGATTTTGTCAATAATTTCAAGTAATGTTAAATTCATTTTAGCTTCATTTATTTCAATGATTATTACATATACTATAACTTTCATGTTGTGGAAATTAAAAATGTGGGGTGGTGGTGATGTAAAATTATTCACAGCTATTGCGACAGTAATACCATCCGGTTTAAATATTGGTTTTTTGAATATTTTTCCAGAATTATCAATTTATCCGTTTTCATTTAGTGTATTAATAAATAGTATATTGGTATCATTTCCGTTTTTAGTAGTATTTATTTCTTATTTGATTTTGAAAAAGGGAATATTTAAAAATAATATTGATTTTTTGGTTAATATTTTCAATATAAATAGTTTAAAATATATTATTAATTCAACTCTTAATAAAAGAATCCTTGTTAAAGATTTAAAAGAAGGAAATATAATTAATAATTATTATTTTAATAATGAAGATATAATCAGGTTAGTTGAGCAGGTTGACGGTAATCTAAAAGTTTATGAAAATGTGGAAAATGATGGATTTAAGTATTATTTTAAATCTTTAAGTGCTGGTGGTATAACAAAAGAGGATATGTATATGCTTAAAATTTTAAATGCTCAAAGCTTTATTTCAGATGAAATATCAATTAAAATTACATTCCCATTTACACCAGCAATATTTTTAGGTTTACTGATTGCAGTTTTTTATGGAGATATTATGATGATTTTTGCAAAAAATTTATTCTTGGTGATTTGAATGATTAAAGATGATGTTGGACAAATATCTCTTGAATACATGCTTATTTTTACTATATCTTTAATTATTTTTATAGTATTCACATTACCATTAGCTGAATTGACAATCAAAGATACATTTGATATTTCAGATACATTAAACACAAAAAATGATGTTTCTAAAATAGCACAAGCTATTAAACGTGTTTATGGTGAAGGTCAGGGTTCAAAACAAGTTATTCACATTAAATCATCTGATGTAGTTAAATTAAATATTGGGAATGATTATATTTCTGCTAATTTAAAAATGAATGATGGGTCTGAAAAATTAATTAAAGAAAATTTCAACTCAAAATTGGAAAAATCAACTATTACACTTAATAAAGGTGAAAATACAATTGTAATTGAATGGCCGGTTGGTGGTGGATTAATGAAAATTTACAAAATGTAATGATTTTTTATACAAAGTTTTTTAAGTAGTGTAAATTAATATTAAATATATATTAATTAATTGATATGTGATTTTATGGATATAATTATGATTGTTGTATACATCATTTTATTTATTATAATGATGTTATTTGTCTTTTCTATTGGGATGTTGCGACATTACATGCCACGAAGAGAAGTTCTTTTAGTTCTTTTAGTTTCATTTTTAATAGGATCTATTGGAGGGGCATTCTTTTTAGAACCAATTTATAATGAAATACCTTCTGCTATAGGTCTTGTTGAAAAAAACATGCCAAATAATGAAGAGACATTATATTTAGATTTATCTTCTTCGATAGATATTGATGAACTTCAAAAAAATCTATCATCTATGGAAGGATTTAAATCCTTTAAAGAAACATCGGTTTCAATTCCGATGTGGAGTTTTAATGAACGAGAATATGAATATTTTAATTTTGTTTTAAGCAATATTGATTCACACTATACTGATTATAATATTACTTCTTCTGGTAGAATCGATATTACATTTGAAGATAACTATACTGCAGCACAGGCATTAAAATCTTTTTCTGATTGGTATAAATTAGTCTATGGCGGTACAATTTCTTATGCACAGATTCATGCACAATTGGTTGTGTCCTCTTCTTCAATTGATGAGTTTAAACAGGTTTTATTGGATCGGGGAATTGTAGCAAGCAATATTGAAGGACCTGTTCAGGATTTAGAAAATAACACTAATTCATCTTTGCTGACAAATACGCAATTCACGCTGGTTTGTGGAGGAATTGGTATTGTAGTTGCAATATTAGGAATTTACTTTGATAGTTTTGTTGTTGCAGGTAGAAGAATTAAAAAGTTCTTCGGACGTAAACGGTAATTTCATGAAAGTAGCAATTTTATTTTCTGGTGGTAAAGATAGTACTATGGCTTTATATAAAGCCTTGGAAGTGAAAGAAGATGTTAAATATCTTCTTTCTATTAAATCTAGAAATGATGAATCGTACATGTTTCATGTTCCTAATATTCATATTACTGATTTACTTGCACAGGCGCTTGATATTCCTATCATTTCATGTGAAACTGATGGTGTTAAAGAAGAAGAACTTAAAGATTTAAAAAGAGCATTTGAATATCTTAAAAGTTTAGGTATTGAAGCTATATATACTGGTGCATTATATTCTGTTTATCAGAAATCAAGAATAGAGAAGCTGGGTTCTCAGGTCGGACTAAAAATAATTTCTCCTTTTTGGCATGTAGATGAATTAGAATATATGAGATATATTGTTTCATTAGGATTTAAAATTATTATTTGCGGAGTTGCTGCCTGGGGATTAGATGAATCCTGGTTGGGCAGAATAATTGATGATAAAACAATTGATGAACTTGTTGAACTCAATGAAAAGTATCATCTTAATATTGCTTTTGAAGGTGGAGAAGCTGAAACATTAGCTATTGATGGGCCTATTTTTAAAAAACAAATTAAAATATTGAAAGATAAAAAAAATTGGCATCTTGACAGTGGTGTTTATATTATTGAAGATGCTGTTTTAGTTGATAAAAATTTATAAATTAATTTCATTTAAAAATTCTTTAATTTTTTCAGAATAACTTTCTAAATCGCTTTCATTTATAATAAGTTTATCAGAAAGTGAAATTACATTACCTATACCAAAATCTAATTCCATCTGATCTCTTTTTTGAAATTCAGAATATTCCTGGGAATCATCTTCTCGCATTCTGTTTTTCAGTCTTTTAAAACGTAATGTTGGATTTGCAAATATTGAAAGGATAATAAAATTGTCGAAGTTTTCTTTAAACATATCAACTTCATGTGGACTTCTAATTCCTTCAACGATGATTGCATTTTCAACACCTTCAGATTGTAGTTGTTTTATTTTTTTAATAGTTAATTCAGATACAATGTATTGGCCATGTTCGGCTCTTAAATTTTGAGCGGTTTCTTTTGTATTTTCTCCTCTTTTTTTAGCTTCTTCTCTAATGATATCGCCCATACTTACAATTATCGCACCTCTTTCAGTTGCAATATCTGAAACCAAACTTTTTCCAGAACCAGGTAGACCGGATATTCCCATAACTTGCATTTTATTCACTCTTTAATTTAATTTGTTTTAATGATTGTTTAAGATTTTCCTCATTATTATATTCTTTAACCATTTCCATTAATATTTTTTTATCTTGTGTTTTTAAATCTTTAGCTATTTCATTCATAAATGGGATAGCACGAACAACATTATCCACAATGGATATGTCAGACATTTGTGAAGTTCTTGAAAGTGGATTTAAATCAATTGTAATTGTTTTTTTACCACTATTTTTTAATATTTCAGCTCTATCTCCATCTTCTAGAGGAATTAATACACAGTCGGATGTATAAATTCCTGTTTTACTGGCTGTTGAGCGATTGTTTTTAATTTTGTTTAGATGTTTTATATCATCATCCAATGTTCCAAGAATTTCTTCATATCCATGTTTTTTATAAAGTTCAGTTATAATTTTAACTCGTTCATCAGTTCTGTAAAATAAATTAATTTCTATTTTAGCATCAACAGTTTTTGAAAAATCAATTATTTCATCACGTGCTAGTGCAGTTGTGTTTCCATTAACTGAAATAACAGGATTTTCAGCTAAAAGTAAATTTGCACAAGCAACATACATTGCTCTTTTTGCAGGATAAGTGGTTTTCTCACCAATTAAATAATCAAATGCCTCTCCTCTTCCATGAGCAATCATAGCGGATTCAGCTAAATATCCTTCTTTGGAAGCTTTTACAATTTTTTCTCTTAAAAGTAATGAGTCATATCGTGGATGTGATTTTGATAACATTGCTAATCTCCTTTATTTTAAATCAATTTTCATTTGAGCTAAATATCCTAAAAAGGTTGTTATTAATAAGGTAATGATAATCATTGAAATAATATGGAATGGATAGTCATTAACAAGTATATTCTTGTTATGAGGTATAATAAATATGAGCAAATCTAAAATAGAATCAACTAAAATGAAAATTAATCCAGCAAAAAAACCCTCTATAACTTCATTATCAACAATATTTCTAATGTATAATATGCCGAAAAATCCTATAACAATAATCATTATTATTGGTATGATAATATGGAAGTTTGAAAGATTTTTTGTAAAAATTGGACTAATAATTTTAGTCAATATATAAATTAAAGCCCATATACAAATTCCATATATGACAGCTAATTTGATTTTCATTTTTTAACCTTTATTTATAGTTAATATTATTTTAGTTTTAAAAATCTTATAAATTTTGCTTTTTTTACAAAATATTTAATTTATTTCATTGTTGAAAAGTTATATATTATTTGAACTATAAAGTTTAATTGAATGACACAAGATTATTATTTTGAAGAATATTTGAAAAAAGTATTATCTAATTCTATTTCTTCTGCAAATCCGTCAGCTAATACAATTAATAAAGCAAAAAAATTATCGCCATCATACTTCAAGGATTTAAAAGAGAAACTCTTAATAGAATATGAGAATAAATCTTTAGAAGATGTAATGAACTGCAATATTTCTTCCGGTTCCTTTGGTGATGTTTTAAAAATTACAACAAAAGAAAAAATAGATTTTGATATTCAGGATAATAATTTTAAAAATCAAATGAATTGTAATCTTAAATTGCTTCCGAAAATTGGTGTTAAAACAGAGCAAAATCTTAAAAATAAAGGTTATAATACAATTGAATCTTTAAAAAGTCATGATAAATACTGTGATATGGCATCAAAGTTCACTGAAAATATTGATGGAATGTCATATTGTGAAATTATTGATTTGCTTGATAATAATAAGTATTCTAAAAAGTGTAGGGACAATATTTTAAAATCTATCAGTCTCACAGAACCTGAAAACTTTAAATTTATGGATATTGAAACTAAAGGATTATCAAATGTTCCAATAATTTTAATAGGGGTTGCTGAGATAAAAGGAAATAAAATCATTGCATCTCAATATTTTTTAAGAGATTAT
>CADAAJ010000018.1:9455-13809 GCA_902785855.1 uncultured Methanobrevibacter sp.
CCACATCTTGATTTAATGTATTTTGCAAAAAATCTATGGAGTGATAAACTACCAAACTGTCAACTTCAAACTATTGAAAAAGAAATTTTTGGAATAACTAGGGATGAGGATGTTCCGGGACGTTATATTCCAGAATATTATGATACTTACTTATCTCAAGATAATATTGGGCCTGTTGTACCTATTATTGAACATAACTGTCAGGATATTATTTCACTTGCAAGTTTTCTAGATAAAATGTATGGGGAGGTTAATTAAATGGGATTATTTGACAGATTTAAAAAAAATGAAAGTAAAAAAGAAAAACCTAAAAAAGAAACTGTTCCTAAAGATATTGAAATAGATGAAGAACAGTTGGCATTAAAAGAAATTGCCCTCAACAGTAAAGATAGGTATGAAAGGGCAAATGCTGCTGATCAAATTACAAACCAGTATGTTGCACTTGATTTATCTAAAAATGTTAAAGATAGAGCAATAAGATTAATTTCTATTAATAAGGTTGAAGATGAATCATTATTATTAGATGCAGCAGAAAATTCAAAATTTTTTGATGTAAGAAGTTTTGCTTGGGAAAGATTAGGTGAAAACAATAAATCAATTGCTGAAATTGTTATTAATACTAAAAAGAATCCTAAAATAGATGAAATTTATGATAAAATTGTTGATGAAGAAACACTAAAATGGATTGCAATTGATGCTGAAGATAAGAGATATAGAAATTCTTCTGTTGAAAAAATTGAAGATCCGGATGTTTTATATGATTTGGTTTTTAAAGCAGATGATAAGTCAATTAGGAGATCAGCTATTTTAAAAGATTCATTTACAAGTGAAGATATTCTTCAAAAAGTTGTTATGGAAGATAAAGATGAATCTGTCAAAATGGAAGCTGTACGTAAAATAGAAAATGAGGATCTTTTAGCAGATATTGCATTAAGCGAAGATAATGCTAAAATCAGATCAATTATCTTTGAAAAAATTGAAAACCCAGATATTCTAAAAGATATCTTATTAAAATCACCAAAATCAGATGTTCGTTTAGATATTATTAAAAAAATCGATGATGAAGAATTACTTACCAGTATAGCATTAAATGATTCTGATAAAATTGTTAGAAGTGAAGCAGTTAAAAAAATTACTAATGAAGAAAATTTACTTAAAATTATTTCAAATGATGAAGATAGATTTGTTCGCCAAATTGCAGTTAAAAATTTAAATAATCCCAAAGAATTAATTAAAATAGCTTTAAATGATGATGATCAATTTGTAAGAAATCATGCAATTTCAAATCCTGCATTATGTGATGAATCTGATTTTGTATATATAGCTATTAATTCAACTCATGAAGAAATAGCCTTTGAGGCTTTAAATCATGTTGAAGATGAAAACAACTTTATTGATATATTAAAAAATGCTAAAATTTCAAGTGTTAGAAAAGAAACACTGGATAAAATTGATGATTTGGAAACATTGATACGTATTGTTTTAGCTAATGAAGATGAAGAATTTTCGCTAAAAGCATTAAATAAAATTAAGGTTGAAAACTGTTTAATTAAGATTTATGAGCAGGATATATCTGAAAATATATCTGTCAGAGCAGTTTCTTTAATTAAAGACCAAAAAACATTAACTGAAGTTGCAAGAAATGATGATTCCTGGAGAATTCGGGAAGCCGCTACTCGTAAAATAGTCAGTAAAAAAGTCTTAAAGGAAATTTCAATAAATGATAAAAATGAATATGTTAGAAATGTTGCTAAAAAAAGATTGAATTTATAAAATTTAATATAATAATTTATTAATATTAAAATAATTAAAATAATATTTGGTGATAAGATGGAATTAATGAAAGAGCTATCTTTAGCACCTGGTGTTTCTGGGTCTGAAGAAGAAATAGCTAATATTATTACACGTGAATTAAAAGATGTTGCTGATAAAATCGAAACTGATAGTATGGGTAATATAATTGCTACTAAAAAAGGTGAAAAAAAGGCACCTAGTATAATGTTAGCATCCCATATGGATGAAATTGGTTTAATGGTTAGATATATCGATGATAACGGTTTTATCAAATTCTCTAATATTGGTGGAATTAATGATCAAATGTTAATGAATCAAACTGTAACTGTTCATTCATCTATTGCAGAACCAATTGTTGGTGTTATAGGTTCAAAACCTCCTCACGTTACTAAACATGAAGAAAGAAATAAAGTTGTTAAAGCAACTGATATGTTTATTGATATTGGTGCAAAAGATAAAGAAGATGCAGAAAAAATGGTTAGAATTGGGGATAAAATAACATTTAATTCTCTTTTTGAGGAATATCCTAATAATTTAATTATGGGTAAAGCTCTTGACAATCGTGTTGGTTGTTATGTAATGATTGAAGTTTTAAAAAGAGTTAAAACAAGAGCTACTGTTTATGGTGTAGGTACTGTCCAGGAAGAAGTTGGTTTAAAAGGAGCTAAAACTTCTGCATTTAAATTAAATCCTGATTTAGCTATTGCACTTGATGTAACTTTATCTGGAGATCATCCGGGTATTAAACCTGATGAAGCACCTGTAGTTATAGGCAAAGGTCCAGCTATTATTTTAGCTGATGCAAGTGGTAGAGGTATTTTAACTCAACAATCCATTAAAGACATGCTTATTAAAGCAGGTGATGAAAATGATATTGATTATCAATTAGAAGTAAGTGATGGTGGAACAACTGATGGAACTGCAATTCATTTAACTCGTGAAGGTATTCCAACTGGTGTTTTATCTGTTCCTACTCGTTATATTCATACTCCAGTTAGTGTTTGTAGTATGGATGATATAGAATCTACTATTCAATTAATTGTTGAAGCTATAAACGATTTATAGTTTTGATTGATGTGCCTCGGCTTTTTTTAAAGTCGGGGTATTTAATGTTTAAATCTGCCATCTGATTTTTGAAATTTGGCTTTTTTGTGATTATTTTCAAACCATCCGATTTTTAACTCATCAATTGTGTCTTCATATAACTGGGGAACATAAGGTTTAATGTCTAAAAGCGGTGTTTCATTTAATATATCAACGTTTTCTACATAAATTATATTATTTTCAATTTTATTTACTTTTACAACACTCATTCCTATTCTGTTCGGTCTTTTTGGAGATCTTGTTGCAAATATTCCATGGGTTGTGTTGTCCATAAATGGTTTTACTTCAAGATTGTATCCTTCAACTTTATGAAGTAAGTATATTAAGTGAATGTGTGAGAATTCTTCAAGGTCTTTTAATCCGGCATGATATTTTTCTTTGATTTTGATTTTTCCTTTTTTTCCTTTTGCTCCGGTTGGTTGAATAGGCATACCTTCAATTTCATTAAATTCTGTATATATTGTTCCAATAGATTCCAATTCAATTTTCATATTTAATTATTTGAATTTATTTTTTAATATATTTTATTTTAATCGATATGAAAGAAATACGGTAATCGATTTTAAATTTGAGTATATTATGAAAAACGAAATATTTATATACAATTCGATTCAACATTATAATGTAAACAAATAAGGAGATGAAAAAATGCAACTTAGTGCAAGAAATCAATTAAAAGGTAAAGTTCAAAACGTAGATAAAGGTGCTGTAATGGCAAATATTAAAATTGAAGTATCAGAACCTAATGTTATTACTGCAGTTATTACTAAAGAATCAGCTGAAAAATTAGGATTAAAAGAAGGTGATGATGTAACTGCAATCATTAAATCTACTGAAGTTATTATTGGGAAATAGGATTTAAAATCCTATAAATCCTAATATTATAAAAATAATAAAAACAACAACTGCTGCTTTTAATAGTGTTTTTAAATTTTTAATTACTGCATAAATAATTAAAAACAATAATAATATTCTTATAATAAACATTAATTCCATAGTTTAACCTCCAGCAAGGATAGTTTTATGGCCTTGTTTTGAAATTTCTTCTTTTTTAAATTCAACATCGTATTTCACACTTTCAATTACTTCTTTTAATGCTTCAAGAGTTTCTCCTCTATGAGCACCCAGAACGGCAACTAAAAACAACATGTCACCTTTTTGAAATTCTCCGATATAGTGAATAACAGATATTTCATTAACATTGTATTTTATTTTAACATTACTGACTATTTTTTCTATTTCTTTTAATGTTTTATTTTTATCAGGGGTGGATAAAATTAATTTTTCTAAATCCATATTTTCTTCTTTTCCCCGTACAATACCTTCAAAAGTAAAAATTGCACCGGAATAATCAATTTTACTGCTATTTTTTATTTCATCAATTAAATCTGCAGTTGTGATTTTTTTCTCATCGGATTCAATAACTTTAATTACCATATTATTCCTCACTTATTTC
>CADAAJ010000018.1:13822-39135 GCA_902785855.1 uncultured Methanobrevibacter sp.
CCATCATTAAGTATTCTATTTCTTACTTCAGTTCCTGATAATGTTTTTCTACTATATAATGGAGGTTGTTTAACTTCAAAATTTTCTTCACTAAAAAGTTGTTTAACTAAAGGATTTCCAGAATAAACAATTGAAAATGGTGGAGTTAACATTTTAACATGTGATGCCCATATTGCATTGAAATTAATATCCTGCATTGGTATAATATAATATCTGGATGGGTCAACATTTTCATCAGCTAAAGCCTGACTCATCATTACAACCCTTTCACCTGCAGTAAATGGATCTTTTATTTCATGACTTAATTGAGCACTACCAATTCCTATAATAACTTCATCTACTTCCTGTAAAATTTTATTAATAACTTGCATATGTCCATTATGGACTGGTTGCATTCTTCCAATTAAAATTGCTCTGACTTTTGGCATGTTAATCACTAGGTTATGTTAAACTTGTTAATTCTTCACTAGTATATATTGACCATCATGTGAAGTTGAATTAATTTTTTGTTTTAATGTAATCCTATTTTATTACAAATTATATAATTATCTAACTAAACTTATATTAAAGACTTTTTACTAAATATATATTAGGAGTTTAAACAATGGAAACTAAAAATATAATTATCATAGCTGTGGCAATTATAGCTGTTGTTGCTATCGTTGGAGTTATTTTTGCTACTGGTGTATTTAATCAAGATAAAACCCCTGCTGAAACTACTGATTTTGAAAATGATTTCATGAAAGGTAGTTTTGTTGGTAAAGTTGAATTAGCAAATAAAACTGAAAAATTCATGCAATCTTATGAAGATAAAGAACATGATGTTGTTTATAATGTTTCAACTGTTGATAATTCATCTCAGTTGATGGAAATTTATGAAGTTCAAGGAGTTTCAAATCCGGAAATTAGAAATTTCAATGGTCAGGAGTGGAATATTTACTTCACTCAAGCAGTTCCAGGAGATTCCAATCAGTCTAATAAAAATGATACTATGAATATTGTTATCTGCCAAGCTCAAGGTGAAAAACAAGGTTATCTTATTTATATGATTATTGGATCAAAATCAGATATTAATACTACAATGAACACCTTTGGTGAACAGTATACTGGATATGTTGAACCATTGCTTAAAAGTCTTACTTTAAAAGAAAGTAATGATGTTCCAAAAATCAATGAGGAATTTGGTCTTTCAGAAGCAGAATTTAAGCAACAATTAGACTTAATTCATCAGTATAAAGCAGGTAATACCTCAGCTTTACAGGGTTAATTAAATGAAAATTACAGTTTTTCATGCAGATGAATGTGATAGAAAAAAATGCACATCCATTAAAATGGAAAAGCAGGGCAAATGTAGGTTGGTTTATAATATCAATAAAATTCCTTCAGGTGCTATTGTTTTAAATCCATATGCTGAAAAAGCTGTTTCATATGAAGACTATAGATATGTTCAAAGAAGAGGAGTTGTAGGGCTTGATTGTTCCTGGAATGAAGTAACAAGCTCTAAAAAATTCTTTTCTTTATCTAAATATCATAGATCCCTTCCATTTTTAATAGCTACTAATCCTGTTAATTATGGAAAACCATGTATTTTATCAACTGTTGAAGCTATTTCAGCTACATTATACATTACTCGTTTTAAAGATGAAGCTCGTGATTTAATGGATGGTTTTAAATGGGGACATACTTTTTTAGAGCTTAATCATGATTTACTTGAAGCTTATAGTGAAGCGGATAGTAGTGTTGAGGTTGTTAATATTCAAAATGAATTTCTTTCAGAAAAAGGTATAAATTCTCAAGATTAATCTTTCTTTTTTTAAATTATTTATTTAATTTTGATATTTAAATTAAAAACAGAAAATTCCTAAAAATTTTTTAAAGTTTAGTTAATCTAGCTTTAATACTAAACATTTAAATACTATTAATATCATATTATTTATTAATAGTTATGAATATGTAATATTCTTTATTTTCATAACCTTATTATTAATTTTCATGATTATAGGAGGAATTATTAATGGCAAGATTCGAAGAAGCAGAAAACAGAATATTTAATGTAAAAATCTGCTTAAAATGTAATGCTCGTAACCCTGCTGGTGCTTCTACTTGTAGGAAATGTGGTTACAAAGGTTTAAGGTATAAAGCTAAAGAACCAAGAGGATAGATTTATTCTCTTTATTTTTTTTCTTATTTTTTTTCAAATTTAATACTACTAACAACAATTAATTTAATATATTATTTTTAATAAAAATTATTTCATGAAAGATGTTGAAAATTATATTCGTGAAATATTAAAAACCAGGAAAATTCATTTTACTTTAATTGATCCTGACGAACAAACACCTGATCAAGCTTTAGAAATAGCTACTCAAGCTATTGAAGCAGGTACTGATGGTATAATGATTGGTGGTTCAACAATTGATGGGGAAGACTTAAATAATACCTGCAAAGTTTTATCTGAAAATATTGCTGTTCCTATTATTATTTTCCCTGGAAATATTAGCAGTGTAAGTAAATATGCTGACGGAATATTTTATATGAGTTATGTTAATTCTACAAATCCATATTGGATTAATGGTGCACAAGCTCTAGCAGCACCATCTGTTAAAGCATCTGGTATTGAAGTATTGCCTATGGCATATATGGTTACTGAACCAGGTGGAACTGTTGGATGGGTAGGAGATGCTAAATTAGTTCCTCATAACAAACCTAAAATTCCTGCAATTTATGCAATGTCTGCTGAAATGTTTGGAATGAAATTTTTCTACATTGAAGCAGGTTCTGGTGCTGATAAACCTGTTCCTCCAGAAATGGTAGCATATTCTAAAAAAGCTACTGAAAACATAATTTTAATAATTGGTGGAGGAATTCGTGATGCTAAAGCAGCTTATACTGCTGCAAAAGCAGGTGCGGATATTGTTGTAACAGGTACTGTTGTTGAAGAAGTTGATGATGTTAAAGCAAAAATTGAAGAATTAACCGGAGCTATCAGAAAAGCTTCACTAGAGTAGTTTTCAACTGCTCTTACCATATTTTTTTATTTAATAATTAACATAATTTAGTTGGTGTGATATTATGTTAAATTCATTATATGAAAAAGCCATCGCTAAAAGGGGATTTATTCAGGATTTTGACTCTGATAATAATATTGAAGCCCAATTGGAATATAAGTGGTTTGATAGAGTTATTAAAGAGAGTTCTTCTGATTTTATAATTGCAGCAGGAGATGGAAGTTTTAATAAAAAGAAATTTTTAACTGTTAACTTCTGTGCTGTTGGAGCCGAATCCATTATTTATGATGGTGAAATTAAAAAAATTGATGATGCAGATATTTTTGATATAGCTCATGTAGGATTTTTAGATGAATTATTAAGTAATTATATGGCAGTATATGAACTTAAATGTGCAATAAGAGCTATTGAGGAATATGATGTTGATTATTACATGTTTGATGGATCAATTTTGGGAGATTTGCAAAATGCATTTCCAAGAGGTGCTAAATTACCTGCTAAAATCAAAGAAAATCTTGATGATTCAATTTTAAATGAATTTGAAAGAAGATTTAAAATCCAAAAATATGGTTTGGTTTTTCCAAGTATTATTGATTCATTAAAATTAACTGAATTGCCTAAAAATGAAAACTCTGTTGAAATTGAAGAGTTTAATTTGCATATGGCATCAATAGAAAAAATTATTCTTTTAAAAGAAATACTCACTCACAGAAAAAAAATTATTTCAATTTCAAAAACATCTTCGGATAATGAATTATTTAAATGGAATATTCCGGATATTGCATTTTTAGATAAATTCAGTGAAAAACAGGGTATTTCAAAACTGGAATATAGAAAAGTGTATGAAAAAGCACCTTTCCCGTATTATGATGAAATTTTTAGGTCAATAACATTTACTGTATTTTATGTTCGTTTACAGGATAATAAAAATGTTTTAAAGGTTGAATTACCTTATAAAGCTTCTGAAAAAGATGTTTTAGATATTGTTGAAAAAATTAAAGTATTGTCAGTTCAGGGTTATCCTTATTTACTTAACAAGGCTCATAATGATGTTGTAATCACTGATAAGAATATTAAAGAATTATTAAAAATAGCTAAGATTTATGAAACAACCAATAGGGAAGTGATGTCATGGTAGTTGGAATTTGTGTAGGTGAAACTTCACTAACTGAAGTTACATTCATTTCTGATAAAATGCCAAAAGTTGGCGAATATGTTACAATGGAATACGATGGAAGAACAGTTTTAGGAATGATTGAAAATTTAATCAGAGGTAATGATGCTTTAAATGTTGATATTAACGATTTTAAAGCTATTCAAAAAATATCAAGAATTGGTGTTGAAGATAATTACATCAAAGGTAAAGTAAAAATACTGGGTGATGTTAACGATAATTTAAAATTACCAAGAACACCTGTACTTCCGGGAACTGAAATTAGTTTGGCTGACGGAGATTTACTTAAAGAAATATTTAAAATAAAAAATCCAATTAAACTGGGATGTTTGGTAAATCAGCAGGACGTTGAAGTTAATGTTGATGCTAATCCAATTCTTTCAAGACATTTGGCTATTTTAGCTATGACCGGAGCCGGAAAATCAAACACTGTATCAGTTTTAATAGATCAGCTTTTAGGATATAAAGTTCCAATATTTGTATTCGATATGCATGGAGAGTATAAAAAAGCTCAATTTCCAAATGGTGAAGTTAATGTAATTAAACCTAAAATCAATCCTCGATACATGACATTTAATGAAATTAAAAAGCTGGTTAATATTCCAAGCAACGGTTATATTCAGGAAAGACATTTTAGAAAAGCTTTTAATGAAGCAAGAAAAAGGATTGAAGATGGTGTTGCACATACAAATAACTTTTTACAGATTATTCATGATATTTTGGAAATTTCATCAAAGGAAGAAGGATCAGATAAACAGATAGTGGATGTGATGAATAAAATTGATGATTCAATGGATAGATATTCTAATTTATTTGATCAAAACATTGGAAATATATTGTCAGGTATTAAAATGGGTTATGCCAATGTTTTAGATTTATCACAGGTTGATGAATCTGTAGCAAGTGTTTTAGTCAGCCATATATTAAGGAATTCTCTTAACAGGTCTAAAAAGGCTGCAAACGCCGGAGATAAAAAAGAATTATTGGATAATTCAGTATTTTTTATTTTGGAAGAAGCTCATATTTTAGCTCCAAATAGAAGAGATTCTGATTCTAAAAGGTGGATTCAGAGAGTTGCAAGAGAAGGCAGAAAATTTGGTTTAGGTTTATGTTTGGTAAGTCAGTCACCAAAAACTGTTGACCATGATGCATTATCTCAAATGAATAATATGATTATTTTAAGACTTGTAGAACCTGAAGACCAACGCCATGTTCAATCTGCAAGTGAAAGTTTATCACAGGATTTAATCAATCAGTTACCATCATTAAATGTTGGTGAAGCTATTGTATTGGGTTTGATGTCAAGAATACCAACATTAGTTAAAATTGATGAGTTTAAAGGTAGAAATCATGGCGATGACATGGATATTGTATCACATTTCGCTGTTTCTTTAAAAAAGCAGGAAAAAGAACTTGAAGATGAGGAGAATGAACTTTTAGACATGGGATATGATTATTAATCTTTTTTGGTTTAGATTGTTAATCAATATTACATATCTTTTTTTATATTAATGTTAAAAACAATTTTCATTTCCTCTTTTAGCAAACAATTAAATATACAATTAAATAAAATATTAATCAATTAAATACTTAGTTAAGTGTTTAAATTGGTTATATAATTTAGATTAAAAAAAAGGTAATATAATGAAATTTGCACATTTAGCAGACACTCATTTAGGTTATCGTCAATATGGTTTAATTGAACGTGAAAAAGATTTTTATGAAGTGTTTGAGAAGATTATAGATAGAATAATTGAAGAAAAAGTCGATTTTGTAATTCATAGTGGTGATTTGTTTGAAACTGCTAGACCTTCACCTATGGCTCTTTTAACTTTTCAAAAAGGTTTATTAAGACTAAAAGGTGCGGGAATACCTATGTATGCAATAGCTGGTAATCACGATATTGTAATGCGTAAAGGTTCTATTCCACCACAAGTTATTTTTAAAAAATTAGGATTAAAAGTAATCAGTAACATTAATCCTACATATATTCATGGTGATGTTTTTATTGCAGGATTACCATATTATCCTTCTTCTCATGTTAAATCATTAAAGAGTAAATTAGCAGAATTATCTAAAAAAGCTGCTAAACATGATAAATCTATTTTAGTTATGCATCAGGGCATAGATAAATACTTTGGATATCAGTATGAACTGGAAATAGGAGATATTCCGGATAATTTTAATTATTATGCTTTAGGACATATTCATAAATATGTAAATGATAACTTTGGAGAAGGTAAACTTGTTTATCCGGGGTCTTGTGAGATTTGGAAAACTAGTGAGATTCCAGATTATCATGAAAATGGTAAAGGTTTTGTTCTTGTTGATTTTGATGGTTCTAAACCTTATATTAAAAGAGTTAAAATTGATATTCCAAGAGAATTCATTGAAAGATCCATTGATTACAATGATTTAGAAAGTGATATTGCAGGTATTAAAGAAACAATTAAGGATTTTGATAAAAAACCTATTTTAAATTTAAACGTTAATAATGTTGAATCAGATACTAAAGGTATTTATGACATTATTAATGATGAGTTAGGTGATTTGTCTTTAATGATTAGACCTACTTTTAATATGGTTGGTGAAAAGTCAATTAGTGATATTATTTTACCAACTGAATCTTTAGGTCCTAAAGAACTCTTTTTAGAACAATTAAGAGGTTATGGTAGTGGAGATGTAGACAGATTAGCTATTGATTTATTTGATTTATTGAGCAAAGATAAAATTGAAGAATCTAAAGAATTAATAGATATCTTCTATGAAGAAAACTATAGTAATCTTGCTGATGTAGTTGAATTCAAAACAGAAAGTGTTGAAAAAGAAGAATTGCCTCAAGAAGAATCCGAGGATGTTCAAATTAATTTTAACGAGGTTTTAAAATGATTTTTTCAAGATTAAAATTATTCAATTTCAAATCTCATGAACACACAGTTATTTCCTTTGATAAAGGAGTTAGTGTTATTGTTGGTGATAATGGTGCAGGTAAATCCACTTTATTAGAAGCTATTAGTTTTGCATTATTTAAACAGCACACTGGTAAAAAAATAGATGATTTAGTAAAAAATAATTCAAATACAATGACTGTCGAATTGGAATTTATTTCCAATAATCGTGAATATAAAATTATTCGTGAAAAGAAATCCAATTTAAAATCATCTTTATTTAAGAAAACTTCAACTGATGGCGGATATGTGCATATTTGCTCAGGAGATAAAGAAGTAGCTCAGGAGATCCGTCAAATTTTGGATATTGATTCAGATTTATTCTTAAATGCAATTTATATTAGGCAAGGTGAAATTGCTGAATTGGTTGACAAAACTCCTGCTGAGAAAAAACAATTAATCGGTAAATTATTAGGTATTGATTCACTTGAAAAAGCTTGGAAAAATTTATTACCTATTGTTAATGATTATGAAAACAAGCTTTCTGAATTAAAAGGTAAATTATATAATGCTGATGATTTAAAAGAGGAATCTTCAAAGAAAAAAGCTGAATTAGATAGTTTAAAAAATAGGGGCCATGAACTTGAAGATCAAATTAGTGAAGTATCCAAATTATTAGATGAAATTACAGAAAATAAAAATAAAATGGAAGCTGAAAAAGAAATTTATGATGCTCAAGTAAATAAATTAGAAATTGAAGAGAATTCTTTAAAGAAATTGGAAGATGATAAAAAGATTGTTCAGGAAAATTTAGATAAGATCCGTGAAGCGGAACTTGAAGTTGAAAGATTGGAAAAATATGTTTCTAAATTGGATGTTTATCTTGACTTTGAAAAATCAGTAAACAGTATTCAAAGACTTAAAGATGAAGAAAAAGAAATTAATGAAAAATTAAATTCTATTTCTGAACAAAAACAAATTGTTGATGATAAAAAAGAAGGATATAATAATTTTTTAAGTTCTGATGAAGAAATTACCAAGTTAACAAATCAAAAAACTAATTTTGAAAAAGAATTAGCTGCTATGGCAAAACTTGAAAAAGATAGAAAAGAATTGCTATTGGAAATTGAAAATGAAAGAAATGAAATTAATAATTTCTTCTTAAAATCTAAAGATAAATTAGATGCTAATGGTTTAAATCAAGATGTTTTGGCTGAAGTTGATGATTTTGACCATCTTGAAAAAGCTACTAATGATTTTTTAGATAAAGTTTCACTAAAAATTAAAGACATTGGTAATGATGTTATTTCTAAAAATGAAGAAATTGTAGGATTCAAACAAAATATTAAATCCTGTGAAAAACCATTAGCAGAACTTGATGGTATTGATAATAAATGTCCTGTTTGTCAATCTGAAATTGATCCTTTAAAGAAAAGAGATTTAATTAAACAGTATAAAGGTGAAATTAAATCATATGAAAATTCAATTAAAAAAGTTGAAGAGGATGTTAGATTATTAACTAAGAATAAAAAAAGTTTTGAAGATAAACACGAAAGACTTTTAGAATTATCAAAAAATATCATTGAATACAAACAGAAATTCCATCATTTACAAGAAGAGTTAGTCAAACTGACTAAAATGGATGAAGGCCTTGAAGCAAAAGAATTTGTAAGTGACAAATTAGGTGAGATTATACTGGTCATTGCTAATAAAAAAGTTGATAGAGAAAACTATCAGGGCGATTATGATTCATATAATCAGGCTAAAGGTGCACTTGAGGTTTTAGGTAGTGAAACTGAAGCTCAATATAAATTAAATCAAATAAAAAATGAGATGGAAAATCATGTTACTAATATTAAATTAGCTATTGACCAAGATCCACATTTAAGTGGGGATATTAGTACATCTGAGCTTGAAACTCGTATTGCTGATTTAAAAGAGAAAAATGAAGAATATAATCAACTTAAAGGATTTATTCAAAATAAACCATCATATGTTAATCAATATGAATCTCTTAAAGAGAATACTGGTGTTTGTTTAAATCAGATTGATATTATTAAAAATAAAATTGCAACATCTGGATATGATAATGAAAGATATGAGCAGATTTTATATAATCATGAAAGATATGAAAGAAGATTAAACACATTTAATCAAGAAATTTCTGAACTTAAAGGTAGAGCACGTGAATCCATAGCACAGCTTAAGGATTTGAATTATAAAATTGATACTGCAGATAGATTCCAACAGGAATATGATGATATTTCTGATTATCTTGATTTACTTAATCATATTAGGAATTTATACAGTAAAAATGGTGTTCAAAGGGATTTAAGAAATATTTCAAGACCTTTAATTCAAAAATATACTAAAGAATTTTTCAATGAATTCAACTTTAACTACTCTGATTTAACTCTTGATGAAGAATATGATGTAACTGTTTATGGTCCGGAAGGAGAATCATCAATGAGTATGATTAGTGGTGGTGAAAAAATAGCTATTGCATTAGCTTTAAGATTAGGTATTACTCAAGCTATGTCTAATGGTGAATTGGATACTATTTTATTGGATGAGCCTACAATTCATTTAGATAGTTCAAGAAGACATGAATTAATTAATTTATTAAAAGACATGTCATTATTACCTCAAATGATTATTGTAACTCATGAACCTCAGCTTGAAAATGCTGCTGATAATCTAATTAAAGTTGAAAAAGAAAATGGTATTTCAAAGGTAATAATGTAAAATTCATTATTATCTTTTTTTTACATTGTTTCTGGTGCATCTTTAATAGAATCTATTATACAATTTGCATTCCATCCAACAATGGTTGCTGCTTTTTTTTCTAAATGTTCCGGAACTTCTTCAACTCCAAATGGTCTAACTAAAACAATTGGTATATCATATTTTTCACCAGCATTTAACAAATCTTCAAATAATTCTTTATTGTCATTGTAAAGGCCGGATAATAAAATTATTCTATCGACTTTTTGGTAAAATTCATCGCCTGCTGTGGAATATGAGCCGGACATTGATTCTTTCCATAGGAAATCAACTTTTGAATATAATTTTTCGCTGAACTGTCCGTATTCATTATTTTTATCAATGCCATTTGTAATAATTAAATTGTAAATTTTATCGTCTCTTTCATCTTCAAACATTTAATCACCTTGATGTTATTTAGTATTGTATTCTTAAATAATTTTGTTTTTGCAAAATATTTATAAATTTTAATAGTAATAATTTATTATAGTAAATATTATATTAGGAATAGTTTTTTATGAAAGCAGCAGTAATTGGTTTAGGCGTAGAAGGTAAAAAGGCAGTTAATTCTCTTTTAAAAAATGGTTGGGAAGTTTATGCAACAGATTTAAATGTTAATATTGATTTATCCGGTTTGAACTTGCCAGATTTATCCAGAGATATGATTGATGAAAAACAAACTGTTTCTATTGTTGGAGAAGATATTACTGTTGATTTAGGTTTTACAAATTCTTATGCCATAGAACAATGTGATGCAATTGCAATTAGTCCCAGCATGTTTGGAGGCTCTTTTGCAACTAAATTACTTGAAAATACTCAACTTCTAAGTGATGTTATACCAAAACATAAAGATATTTTTACTATAGGAATCACAGGGACAAATGGTAAAACAACAACTGTCCATATGTTGAAAAATATTTTAGAAGATGCTGGACGTAAAGTTTTAGTTGGCGGTAACGGTGGTGGAGGATTTTCAGGGTATTATGATTTGATTCTTGAAGCAAATAATGGGGATTATGATATTTTGCTTGTTGAAGTGTGTGATATGACTCTTGACTTTGCAAATTACTGTTTTGATTTTGATATGATTGGTCTTACTAATATTGGAAATGACCATATGGATGTTCATAAAACTATTGCTAATTATAAAAATTCACTTGTTAGATTTTTCACAAATAAAGAAATATTCACAGCTTTTAATCAGGATTTTAATAGTGATTTTAAAGATGCAGCTTCAAAAACTATCCCTTATTTTGAATATCAGGATAAACTTAAACTATTTGGTAAATTTAATTTATTAAATGCAGGTTTGGCAATGGCTATTTCTACTGAGCTAAAAATACCTAAAGATATTATTAAATCCAGTCTTTCAGAATTTAGAGCTGTTGAAGGACGTTTAGATGTTTATAAAATTAATGATGCTGAAGTTTATGTTGGTAAAACTGATAATTCTGATGCATTAGCTTCAATTTTATCTGAAAAAGATTTTTATGCAATTTTCATTGGAACTCCAAGGCATAATGAAGAACATAGATTGGATATTTTGGATGTTGCTGTAAAATATAATCCTGAAGTCATTGTATTGTTTCCTGGTTTGGATGATACTTTGGATTTAGCTTGTTATAGATTAAATTCTTTAGGTTATATGGGTAATATTATAACAGTTAATTCACTTGATCAAATTATTGAACTTGTTGCAGAATATTCTCATGAGGAGGCTATTCTAATTGGTGGTAATGGTCAAGATACTATTATTAATATTCAAGAAAGAATTAAATTAATTTCTCAAAAATTATAATTTATTCAAAATATTTTTATATTACTTTTGTTATAATATTAATATTATTCAATTGCTAAGGTGTAGTTATGGGTAAATCATGGAGAAAAATTTCAGTAACAATATTTTTTGCATTAGTATTTTTGTGCATTTTATTAGTATTTTTCAATTCTGCTAACAGCGCTCCTTATACTGGTCAGTCCGTAGCTGAGAAATATAATATTTCTGTTGGTGAATCAATATTCAATGGTAATTCAATTTTAATTCAAAATGACCCTATTGTTGTTCCAACTGTAACCAATTTGGGTTTTTTATCACATCAATTTAGTGTTTTTGATCTTAAGGGAATATTTTTATCACTATCGACTGGTTTTGTTCCTTTTGACTATTCCACCATTTCTTCGGAAGGAATAGATTCATATGGTAATGCTGTTGGAATTGATGGTCCAGGATATTTAACATATGAAGGCGATAAATTAGCTGTTAAAAGTCCAGATAATTATGTTTGGGGTTATAGTGCTCCTTATAAAGTATTGACTAAAACAGACAACGGTGTAAATGTTGTTGAAGGCGGTAAAGTTGTTCAATCTGTTCCTGTTAATGAAATTAAAAATTTAAATTATTCAAATGAGTATTATAATTCTACAACAATTACTAACTGGTACAATTATGATTCTTCAAAAGGTTCTAACTTTACTTTAGAAAAAGGTATGGTTGGATTTTCAGATGGAAGAAATAATATTAGTTCTAGTGATGTTCCGGTTATATTCGGTCAGGATGTTGTAGATTATGCAGCAGAATATCCTACTGGTTCTCCAATTTTATTATATTCTGGTAATTACACAGAAAAAGCTGGTGAAGTTCATGGTACTTCTTTAGGTTCACATCCAGAATATGGTGATAGTGTAAGGGAAATTAATGCAAGACAATTTGTTGATGCATGGAATGGAACTGTTATCCCACCAAATTCCACAGCAAGTGGTAAGGATTATGTTTACTTTGAATCAGCATCCGATTCCAGTGCACCTGGTGGAAGTGCAGCACATGGTGTATGTCCTCCTGCAAGAGCATTAAGAGCAGCTGTTCTTAGTGAAGGATTTGCAATGCCTGTTGGTATGACATCTGATGAAAATGCAGTTTTATTTGGTTATAATCCCGCTAAAGATATTACCGTAACCAATAATCATGATTACCCTGTTAAAATTTTAATGTGGACTGAAGGTTCCGGTACAGGTATGGGTATTTATTCTCAAATTGTAAGATATGTTCCGAATAAGTGAATATAATCTTTTTTTTTATTTTTTTTATGTCAGTTTCAACTATTATTACCGCTGCCGGGAGAAATTCCCGAATGAGAAAAGATCAAATTTCTCGAAATATCAAATTAACAAATAAACTTATTTTACCATTTAAAAATAAAACTGTTATAGAGACAACTATTGACAATGCATTATCTGCAAATAGTGATGAATGTATTGTTGTACTTGGTCATTATTCTAGTGAAATTAAAGAAGCTATATATGATAATTATAAACATGATGTTAAATTTGTAGAAAATAATCCGGTAGATGTAGGTCTATCAACATCACTTTACAATGGTTTATCAAATATTACTTCTGATTTTGCATTATGTATAACTGCTGACCAGCCTACTGTATCAAGTGAAACATTCAATAAAATGATTGAAATCAGTCAAAATTCAGATAATCCATATAAAACAATAGCTATTTTAAGAAGAAGAAAAACTGGATTGCTGGATACAGCAGAAGGTTTGGGCATGCCATTTGTTGCACCACGTAAAAATTTAATGAATTATTTGGAAAATGAGGATGATAATTTAAATCCTATTTTAAGAAAAATATTTGATGACGGATATACATTTTATGGAATAAAAGAAAAAAATGAAAAAGAATTATTGAATATTAATCATTATGAAGATTATTTAAAACTTCTAGATTAATTCTAAACTGGAAATAACTTCTTCAATTTTATATTTGCTAATACCAACTGTCATTTCATTGTCTTTGATATCAGCAGCTTTTCTTGAACCATCACATCCTAGTGTGAAATTAATTCCTTTTTCAATATATGGGTTGGAAAATGCATCACCACATAAAGACTGAATTCCTGCAAATGATGGATTAATTTTTTCACCAGTATTATATACAATACTTTGTGCAAGTTTCATACCACCAATAGGTTCTGTAATAATTTCGATTACATCTGCTTCGAAATTAGCCTCATCTAATGGAGCATAAATAATTCCCCAATGAATATCTTTAATAATTGAAAGTTTACTGGTTAATTTTTTTGCAGTTTTCAAATCTTTGAATCTGCCTAGTGAATAATATTTCTCACCATTTGCTAATTTTTCAGGCATTTCTCTAAGACCAATAGCTCCTGCTCCACCTAAACATAACTGTTCTTCAATAGTGGAATAAAATTTACTGCCTAAAGATGCTTTTCTAACCATTTCACAATGTCTAATCTTTTCATTAATTAATTCTATTCCATCTGGAATGTCATCTTCACTTGTAAGTAATTTCATTGCAACTGGTTTTGCATCAAGTTTGATTTTACTTTCAATTACTTCACAGTATTTTTTATTAGTTTCTAAATTACTCATATAACTCTCTCCTTTAATATATTATTTAATTTCATGGAACCTTAAATTCTTCGATTTTATATTTACAATTTTTACAAAATGTTTTAAAATCACATGCACTACAAGTTCTCTCATCAGATTCAGCTATCCATGCGTCTTGAATTTTTGTTCCGTCAATTTCTTTAATTAATGAACTTTCAATATTAAATACTACATTATCAAATTTATTTAATGATGAATCAATTTCTTCATCATCAATATTAATAATTCTAATAGACCTTGCTATTTTAAATTCATTACTTAATTCTGGAGCTTTATCTTCTTCTTTCCATTCTAAAATTAAATTTATATCTTCAATATAATTATCATAATCAATTAAATCATCAGTCAAATCATTTTCCAGTTCTTCCTGGATTAAAAGTAAATCTTCTTTTGATGGAACCAGTTCATTTAAATAGAATATAATTCCTGCAAAAATAGGTTTTGAATCTTCTTGTTGTGATCTGAGCCATGAATATGTTAGAATTTGCTGTTTATGATTTTCCCATGGATTGTTGATTCTGTCGCTTTTAATTGGGGGACGTTTCATTCCTTTGTAGTCAATAATAATTTCATATTCATCTCCATCATTATGATTTTTGATTTTTTCTTGAAATTTTTTATTTTCTAATAGAAATTCAATAATTTTATTATTATAATTGTCTAAATTACTTTGTTTTATATTATTATTGATTTTCATTGAAGTTAAAACATCAACAACACCGTTTATACCATAATAATTGGATCTGCTTGTTTTTTCATTATACTTTGGCATTTTTCTAATACCTTTTATAAGCAGTTCTGATGAATCAATTAATGGGAATAAGTGTGGCCCCCAAATATTTATAGCCTTTTCCGCTCTTGCACTGGCTAATTTTTTATGGTCATGTTCGTTTAAATCTTCAAATTCAAGTTCACTATTTAATAAACTGTAAAATAAATCTTCATCATAAGGGTATAATCCACTGACTTGCAATCGTAAGTCAATCATATCTTCAATTGGCCTTATATCTTCTTTCCAATCCCATGGAAAACTTTTATGGTTTAAATCCCACTGAAGATATGCTTCTTCAAGTACTCCGTGAATAAACTCTCCAAACCATCTCTGAACAGGTTTGGATGGAGGTAATGTTCCTTTGTTTTGATATCTGTACTGTAGATTACATGTTAAAAAGGATAATAAATCTCCGGTTAAACTGTATTCCGGAATCATATATGATTTTGATCTTGATGGTAATTTCATATTTAGTCTCCTATATTAAATAAATTTCATTAAATCCAACATATTTTTCATCTCTGCTCCATCCTAAAGCAATATTTGGAATATTGAAATGTTCGTCTTTTTTAGTATATCCTTCAATGGCAGAACTTAGTCCCACAAGCAATAATACACTTTCGGCTCTTGAAAATGCAACAAAATATAATCTGGTTAAATCATCAAAAGACCTATCTTTTTCACTTCTTTTTGATTTTCCAAGTTCACTGTGCTGTCTTATAATGTCTTCAATTGTGATATTTTTAGGTTCTTTTTTTGGAAAACGTAAGTGTTGTGTTTTAATATTGGAATCATTAAATTTTGATCCCACATCAACAATAACTAATGGAAACTCCAATCCTTTTGATTGGTGGATGGATAATATGTTAATTCTGTCATTAGGTAATGTTTCAAGTAAAGTTTCATCAATCTGTATTCCTCCTGTTGCTAATGGAATAAATATGTTCCAAATAGCTTCTAATATTGAATCTCTCTCACTATCTTTGTTTTTAAAGGATATATTTGAATAATATTTACTGAAAAATTCAGTTTGTGTTATTGATTTTGTAATAGCTTCTAAATACACAATTCCTTCAACATCTTCCTGCAATTCTTCTATCCATGTAATTAAATTATAAGCTAATTCCATTAAACTGGCTGTTTTAGGCCAGTGGTCTCTATTGTAAGGGATTCTATTTTGCCAGTATATAACAAACTGACTTAATGAAATTGGTTTGTGAGGTTCTGGATTTAATTTAATATAATCACGGGCTCTAACTCTCCATCTATGCATTGTTACTTTAGCTAAATTAGGAATGCTTTTATCACTATGCTGAATATTGCTTTCAGGGTCAATACATTCCAGAATTAATCCGCAAAATATCTCAACAACATCTATTTTTTGAAGTTCAATTCCACGAGGATTAAATACTTCAATTGGATTTTTTAATTTCTTAAGGTGTTTTCTTAAATAAAATAAAAATGACCGTGACCCGTACTGTTTTTCTTTTGGGGAATAAGATAAAATCGCTATATCTGATGCAGATCCATATTCTTTATCTAATTTTAATTTGATTTTTTTAATTTTTCGCCCTTCCTGTTCTTTTTTAGCTCTTAATTGTTGTAATTGGGCTATATTAATATTTCCCCCTATTTTTTTAAAATAATCTTCATCAAGAACTTTTAAAACTTTTAAATTTGCTTCTCCATTGTTTACTAACTGTGAAATTAATCTGGATAAATCTTTTGATAACATTTCAATATTATTTCTAAACATTCCTAAAATAGGCATTTTATCTTTATCAAAATCTGGAGCAATAATTTTAGGTTTATTGTGTACTCTGGCATTTTGATACTCATTGTCCAGTTCAACAAATTTATTACAGTGATTTATGATATTTTCTGTTGACCTGTAATTTGTTTTAAGATTAATTTCTTCAACATCAATTCCTAATTTCTCTTTAACTCTTGCTTTGTAATTTGTGAATAAATCTACAGTTGCTCCTCTAAAACGATAAAGAGACTGGTCATCATCACCTACAACAGTTATATTTCCATTATTTTTCAATGCTGATTTAGCTATAGTAAAATAAATATCCTCTTGAATCAAGTTTGTATCCTGATATTCGTCTATTAGTACAATTTGCACATTGTCTAAAAATAGATTTAACTTATTATCTTTTAGTTGTTTTAAAAATCTTGATTCGAGCATGGTGAAATCCATTGTGTTTCTTTGAACCAAATTTTCATGGTATTTTTGTATACAGTTAAGAGCTATCTGCATTCCACTATTTTTTTCAACGTTTTCGTATAGTTCGTCAATATCAACTTGGTCATAATATAATCTGTTTTTAATTTCAAGTAATATTTCACTCATTTTTGAGGGTTCATCCAATTTTTCTTTTCCAGATAATGTTTTAAGATATTCCTGTAAATTTTCATTTTGATAAATATTGTTTTCACTTAAAATTTTTATCATAGCAGAGTTTGCAACAAAGTTTTCAATAAGGACTGGCTGATTAAATCCTGGTTGTTTGTGCTCTCGCATTACTTCTTCTGCTAATTTATCAGTTGTTCCTACTTTTATCTGATTAAAATCAATTCGGCTGATTTTTTCAAAAATTTCAAAATCATCGCTTTTATCAATAATATAATTTTTTATTTCATCTCCCCAACCTAAAATTCTGGAATATAATTCTTCTGCAGCTTTTTTAGTAAATGTAGTGGCTAATATAGATTCTGGGTCAATATCATCTACAAAAATGAATTTTAATATTTTAAGTACCATTACAGTTGTTTTACCACTTCCAGGTCCTGCTACTAAAAATAATGATTGATCAGGAGTAGATAAAATAGCTTTTTTCTGGTCTTCATTTGAAGAAATATTTCTTTCAAGTACATTTACTACAATCTCTTCAAACTCTAATTCACTAATCATTTTTCCCCTCTTCATTTATTAATATGGTTTTATATTTGTTTTTAACATATTAATAATGATTTAGAAAGACCAAATGAAAACTATTATAATTTCATATTTTCATATTTTTTTCAATGAGTATTTTTTAAAAATATATATTTTAGCAATAACATATTTTTAAATGGTGATATTATGGTATCAGAAAAAATGGAAAAAGCGTTAAATGGTCAATTAAATGCTGAAGTTTACTCAGGATATTTATATTTGTCCATGGCAGCTTATTTTGAAGATGAAGATTTAGCAGGATTTGCTAACTGGATGAGAGTACAAGCAGAAGAAGAATTAGAACATGGAATGAAATTCTATGATTATATCATCAGAAGAGGTGCTTCTGTAACTTTAACTGCAATTGATGCACCACAAACTCAATGGGATTCTCCATTAAAAGCTTTTGAACATGTTTTAGAACATGAAAAAATGGTATCTGGTTTAATTGATGATTTAGTTAACTTGGCTATTGAAGAAAAAGACCATGCAACTAACAACTTCTTACAATGGTTTGTTGAAGAACAAGTTGAAGAAGAAGAAAATGCAATGGAATTATTATCTAAAGCTAAATTTGCTGATGGTGATAACAGATTAATGTATGAATTAAACAAAGAATTAGGTGAACGTTCACCATCTGAAGACTAGATTTATATCTAGTTTTTTTATTTTTTTTATTTTCCTTATTTTTTGCTGTTTTTTTGTTAATGTATTTTTAATTGTTTTAATTATATGTTTTTGTTTTAAGCCATCAAAAATCATTTAGTCAAATATAAATAATAATAAAAATAAACCTCTATTTAATAACTTAAATGTTTAAGTTAATATTTTATTAGAGGTTAAACTATGGTAAGTGTAAACTTAGAAGCTAAAAAAACCGTAGATGTAATGATTGAAAAAGCAGATGAATTAAACATCGCTGTTGAAACTTTAGGTAATGGTGCTACTGTTATCGATTGTGGTGTCAATGTTGATGGAAGTTTTAAAGCAGGTGAACTTTATACTAAAGTTTGTCTTGGAGGACTTGCTGATGTTGGAATTTCCATTCCTGGTGATTTATCCGAAAAATTCGCCCTTCCTTCCGTAAAAATTAAAACTGATTCACCTTCTATTTCAACTTTAGGTTCTCAAAAAGCAGGTTGGTCTGTGTCTGTTGGAGACTTTTTTGCATTAGGATCAGGTCCTGCTAGAGCAATTGCTTTAAAACCAGCTGAAACATATGAAGAAATAGGATATGAAGATAAAGATGCTGATTTAGCAATTTTAACATTAGAAGCTGATGTATTGCCTGGTGATGATGTAGCTCAATATATTGCTGATGAATGTAATGTTGATGTAAAAAATGTTTATTTACTTGTAGCTCCTACTTCCTCTCTTGTTGGTTCTATTCAAATTTCCGGAAGAGTAGTTGAAAACGGAACTTACAAAATGTTGGAAGCTATTAAATTTGATGTAACTAAAGTAAAACATGCAGCAGGTATTGCACCAATTGCACCAATTGATCCAGATGGACTTAAAGCAATGGGTAAAACTAATGATGCTGTATTATTTGGTGGAAGAACCTATTATTATGTTGAATCTGATGATAATGATGATATTGCAGATGTAGCTGCTAAATTACCATCTTCTGCTGCTGATGGATATGGTAAACCATTCTTCGATGTATTTAAAGAAGCTGAATTTGACTTCTATAAAATAGATAAAGGAATGTTTGCACCAGCAGAAATAGTTATCAATGATTTAACTACTGGTAAAATTTATAAAGAAGGATTTGTAAATGCGGATTTACTTAAAAAATCCTTTGGAGTTGATGAATAGATTTATTCTATTCAATTTTTTTCTTTTTTTAATATTTGATTATTATGGAAGTTCTTGATATATTTTTAGATTCATTAAAATATCCATTTTCTGATATTCCAGGATTATTTGCCGTTGGAATATTGTTTACATTGTCAATTTTTTTTGTAATGGTATTTCAATATAATTTAGATAATATTCTCGTTTCTATAATAGGGCTAATTTTTGCTGTAATTATTTCATTTATTCTTTATGGATATTGTTTAACTGTTATTAAGAATGCAATTTATAGATTTAATGTTATTCCTCATTTTAGTTTCTTTAATAATTTTATTAATGGGATTAAGATGGTAGTTATAAATATTATTTACTTTTTCATCCCTGCTACTTTAACTATTTTTTTCGGTGTTTTAACATTAGAGTCTATCACTCAAGGTTTAAATGCTGTTTTTGAATTTGGAAGTTTAACATTCATAATTTCAATTGTATTATTTGTTATTTTTGGATTTTTTGGAATTATTGCAGTTGCTCGTTTTGCTTTAAATGATAGATTTCTCGATGCTTTAAATATTAAAGCTGTGGCTTATGATGCTTATAAAATAGGTTTTATTAAAATATTTTCATTTTTAATAGCCATTACATGTTTTATTATTGTTGCTATGTTTGCAACATCATTGATTAAGTATATTCCTGTTTTTGGAATTTTAATTTCCTCTTTTATATTCGGGGCATTTATTTTATTGTTTATTAGTCGTTCTATTGGATTACTATACTCACAACTATAATATTTAAATAATATAAACTAAATAATAGATTATAATTAAATAAATGAGGTGAAAATTATGAACTTTTCTGAAATTTTTTCAGATGCAATTAAATATCCTTTTGCTGAACCAAATAAATTTTTGATAATTGGTGTTATTGCTCTTTTATCAGGATTATTTTCTTCTACTGGAGGATTTTCATCAGATTCTATTTTATCAATATTGTTTGCTATTGTTGCTATTGTAGCTTCTTTATTTATAGCAGGTTATGGTGTAAGTATTATTAGAGAATCTGTTGGCGGATCTGTTGTTGTACCTGAACTTGATTTTAATAGAAATTTCGTAGATGGTATTAAATCAACTATTATAGGTATTGTTTATTTCATCATTCCAACTCTTATTATGGTAATATTAGTTTTAATTTCTGGTGTTGCTGTAAAACTTGATTTATCTGCAATTGTTGCATTAGGTGCTACTTATCTTCTTGTTGCAGTTATTTTATTTATTATATTTGGAATTCTTGGTGAAATTGCACTTGCTAGATTTGCAAGAACAGAAGATTTTGTTTCTTCATTAAATATCTTTGAAGTATTTAACGAAGTTAAACAAATTGGATTTTTCAATGTTTTAATATTTATTTTTGTTCAAGCAATTGTTGTGCTTGTTTTAATAATCCTTTTAGGTTTTGTTGCATTTATACCATTCATAGGCGCATTAATTTCTTCATTTTTATTAGGTGCCTTTTCAGTATTCTTTATTAACAGGTCTTTAGGATTATTCTATGGAAATAATTAAATTATTTCCTTTTTCTTATTTTTTTGTCTATAGTTTTAAATATTAGTATAAATATAACTATTGTTGTCTCAAAGAGATATTTTTTTAAAATAAATTTAGGTGATAATAATGGAAGTAGTGGATATTATTAAAGATTCATTAAAATTTCCAGCAGATAATATAAAACAATTAGCAATATATATCTTATTAACTATTGTCATCGCTGTTTTATTGTTTGGTGCAATAGTTTCTTTTGCAATGTCTGTTCAAAATGTGGCATTTATTGCTCTTGGAGTATTATTAATTATTCTCGCAATTGTTGTTTACTTTATCATGGCTGGTTATCAGATGGAAGTTTTAAAAACAGGTTTGAAACATGAAATTGAAATTCCGGATGTTGAATGGAAGGGTGTGTGCATTTTAGGATTAAAAAAATTTGTAGTTGATATTGTATATATGATTATACCAACAATTATTACATTAATTGTTTTCTTTTTAACTGCAAGTCCAGCAATTTATACTAATTTGAATCCGGCACAATTTTCCAGTGACTTTACTGGATCACTATTATTTGCTTCATTATCAATAACTTTGATTGTTGCATTTGTAGTATATTTAATCTTTGCATTTGTTCAAACTATGGCATATGGAAGATTAGCAAAAACTGACAGTTTAGGTAATGCTTTAAATATTGTTGAAGCTGTTAAAGACATTTCCAGGGTTGGTGCTGGAAAAGTTATTATAACAATACTTCTTTTAGTTGTTATTAATGTTTTAATAACTGGAATTTTAAGTTCAACATTTATTTTTGCTGTTTTAAATATAATTGCTGCTCCTTACTTGATGTTTGCATTCTACAGAGGTAATGGATTATTATATGCAGATTTAGAATAAATTGAGATTATTTATTAATCTCACTTTTTTTTTAAAATAATGGTGGGTGAGTTATATGCCTAATTTAAAAGGTTCTAAAACAGAACAAAACTTAAAAACTGCTTTTTCAGGTGAATCTCAAGCACATACCAAATACCAATACTTTGCTTTTAAAGCAAAAGAAGAGGGTTATGTTCAAATTCATGATATTTTTTTAGAAACTTCAAAAAATGAAAGAGAACATGCTAAACTTTGGTTTAAATTTTTACATGATGAAGAAATTCCAGATACAATAGCCAATCTTAATGAAGCTGCTGATGGTGAAAATTACGAATGGTCTCAAATGTATAAGGAATTTGCTGAAACTGCTCGTGAAGAAGGTTTTGACAAATTGGCATTTTTGTTTGAAAAAGTCGGAGATATTGAAAAAGAGCACGAAGAGAGATACAAAACATTGCTTGAAAATGTGGAAAATGGAACTGTATTTGATAAATCAGATGAGATTCAATGGAAATGTGGAAATTGTGGATTTATTTTTAAAGGTTCCAAAGCTCCTGAAAGATGTCCAGTTTGCGGATATCCAAAAGCATACTTTGAACAACGTGCTTTAAATTATAAATAATTTATGGTGGTAATATGGTAGATATAAAAGGTTCTAAAACTGAAGAAAACTTAAAAACCGCACTTGCTGGTGAGTCTCAAGCTCGTGTTAAATACGAATGGTATGCCTCTCAGGCTAAAAAAGATGGTTATGTCCAAATCAAAGATATATTCCAGGAATCTTCTGATAATGAAAAAGAACATGCTAAAATCTGGTTTAAAATATTACATGGCGGTAAAGTACCTGATACTGAAACAAATCTTTTAGATGCTATTGCCGGAGAACACGGAGAATGGACTCAGATGTATAAAGAGTTCAGTGAAACTGCTCGTGAAGAAGGTTTTGATGATATTGCAGACTTATTTGATGCAGCAGCATCAGTTGAAAAAGTCCACGAAGAAAGATATCAGGATCTTTTAGATAACATCAAAGCAGATAAAGTTTTCAAAAAAGATGAAGAAATTGCTTGGAAATGTAATAACTGTGGATATATACATTATGGAAAAGATGCTCCTGAAGTTTGTCCATTATGTGACCATCCTCAAGCACACTTCAGAAAACAAGATTTATCCTATAAATAAATTTTTAAATCCAATTAAATTTTTAATTGGATCTTATTTCTTTTTTTAAATAACCATTTAGTTACCAAATATATTTATATCATAAAAAAGCCTTTTAATTTCACGGAGTTGATATTATGAAAGAATTAAAAGGCTCTAAAACAGAACAAAACTTAAAAACCGCACTTGAAGGTGAAGCATTAGCTCATATGAAATATGAATATTATGCATCACAGGCAAAAAAAGACGGATATGTTGAAATCCAGGATATTTTTCTAGAAAGTTCTCATAATGAAAAAGAACATGGAAAAGTATGGTTTAAATTATTGCATGGTGGAGAAGTTAAAGATACTTTAACTAACCTTAATGAATCTGTTGAAGTAGAACAATATGAATGGTCTGATATGTATAAAAACTTTGCAAAAACTGCTCATGAAGAAGGTTTTGATGATATTGCAGAGCATTTTGAATTAACTGCATCAATTGAAAAAGCTCATGAAGAACGATTTAAAGTTTTGGCTGAAAATATAAGAAATAATTCAGTATTTAAAAAATCTGATGAAATTACATGGAAATGTAATAATTGTGGATATTTACATCATTCTAAAACTGCTCCTGAAGTTTGTCCAATGTGTAATCATCCAAAAGACCACTTTAGAAAACAAACAACGGGTTATAAATAACAATATTGTTGTAATCATAATTAAGTAACTGTATTTTAGGAGTTACTTACTTTTTTTTCTTTTTTTTGCAAAATTCACAATCTAATATAATTAAAATAAATTTTTCTTTCCATGATGTGCGTGATGTCGCTTAATATTTTATCAATATAGATAATTTAGAAAATATTTAGATAATGAATATGGAATAATGGGTGGAATTATTGATTCTATGTGTATTAAATTACGTATAAAAATTAAGTATTAATGTAGGTAATATTAAATATATAATTTTACATAAATTAACTAACAAAAGATTTTGAGGCAATAATGATGAAATATAAAATAACGTTAATATTTTTTTGTTTTCTAATTTTTTTGTTCAGTATTGCTGCTGTATCTGCAAGTGATGTGAATGAAACGGTTTTGGCAAGGGATAATCATTTGGATGTATTAAATAAAGATGCACAAAATGATATCCAATCTGTTAATCAAAATTATTCTAAGTTAAGTAATGATGTGGCGGTTAATAATGATTCTTTTGAAACTAAAGATAATGCCACTATAAATTATTTGATTAAATATAAAGAAAAATATGATGATATTGTAAATAACTCCACTAAAAAAGATAGAACATTTAAAATAGGAAAATATAAATTAACATTAAGTAAAAATGATTATAAAAATTTTTTATATGCTAAATTCATAGAAAAATATGATAAGTCTGGAAAAAATATAACATTACTGGAAGAAATATTTAAAATCAGTAAGTATAATTTCACAAGAGTATATGGTTCATGTGTAGTTTCTTTTGTATTTCCAGCATATGATGTTACTAAAAAAACTAATAAATTTATAAAACAAAAAATCGGAACAAAAGGCGAGTATAAAGATAAAAAAATATTCTTTAAAAATTACAAAAAAGCAAAAAAATTTAAAAAACGATCATATGAACCCAATAAAATCCAATTTGATAAAAAACTTAAAAAATATTATATAGAAACAAGCATTCTAACATATAAAGATATTACTACTAAAAAAGCAAGAGTTTTCATTGAATTAAAATATTCATACAATGAATATAGATTAGGAACCTTTACAAAATATGATGAAAAATTTGATTTTCATTCCCCTAAAGAAGTTATTAAGAGTCATACTTTTTATAAATTAAGCAAAAATATTATGAATCTTAATAAATCAAAAACAAATAAAATCATGATATAATTTTGAATAACTATATTTTGAGCGATAAAAGTGGGGAAATAGAGGAAATGGGAGATGAATTTCAACTAATGTACCTTGCATCAACAATTGT
>CADAAJ010000019.1 GCA_902785855.1 uncultured Methanobrevibacter sp.
TTTTTTTCTAATTTTAAGTGTTAATATGGTTAAAATTAAACTTGCTCTTTGTCAGATGAATGTAGTTGACAATAAAGATGAAAATATTAAAAAAGCCAGTTTAATGATTAAAAAAAGTGTAGGTCAAAAAGCTGATTTTATTATCCTACCTGAAATGTTTAACTGCCCATATTCAAATGATAAATTTATTGAATATAGGGAAAATGAAAAAAATAGCCCTACACTATCTAAAATTTCATCACTTGCTTATGAAAACAATGTTTATATTTTAGCCGGATCAATACCTGAATGTGAAAATGATAAATTATACAATACCAGTTATCTTTTCAACAGAACAGGAAAAATAATAGCTAAACACAGAAAAATGCATCTTTTCGATATTGATGTTAAAGATAAGATTACTTTTAAAGAATCAGATGTTTTAACTGCAGGTAATGAGTTTACTGTTGCAGAAACTGAATTTGGAAAAATTGGTATTGGAATATGTTATGATATTCGTTTTCCAGAACTTGCAAGAATAATGGTAGAAAAAGGAGCTGAAATATTATTTTATCCAGGTGCATTTAACATGACAACCGGCCCTGCTCACTGGGAAGGATTATTTAAATCAAGAGCTCTTGATAATCAAGTATTCTGTGTTGGAGTTGCACCAGCATTAAATAAAACTGCAAGTTATAATAGTTATGGGCATTCAATTATTACAAATCCCTGGGGAGAAGTAATAACACAATTAGATGAAAAAGAATCTTTAATCATAACCGAAATTGATTTGAATGAAATAAAAAAAATAAGAGAAGAACTTCCTTTATTAAAAAATAAAAGAAATGATCTCTACGAAATTATAGAAAAATAATTATTCAAGTTTAGCCAGTCTTTTTTCAAAGTATCCTAATTTTTTGGCATTATCAGCAAAAACTTCACAAGCTGTTTTAATAACCCTAACTTCATTATCATAATCATTAGATTTTCTATATAAAACACATAATCTTTTATATGGAGCATCTTTAGCTTGTTTTGCATCTACATAACGTTCATATTCTTTAATAGCTTTTTGAACATTAGTTTTTTCCATTTCCTTAATAGTACTCATTGGAATTAATTTAACAATAGATTCACCAGAATCTTTAGCTTTTTGTCTTTTTTCAGCTTTTTTAATAGCTTTATTACAAGATTTTTTAAAGTCTTTATCACTTTCAGCTTTTCTAGCATCTTTAATTAATTTAATTGATTCATCAGTAGCAAGGTCACCCAATGCCTGAATAGCAGCAAGTTTTACTCCCCAATCTTCATCTTCAAGACATTTTGCAATAGAATCAATTTCATCTTCAACCTGAAGTTCTCCCAAAGCACGCACTGCAACTTTTCTCACACCAAAATCATCATCTTCAAGTGATTTGACAAAATATGGAATAACTTTTTTATTTTCAGTTTCTTTTAGTGCAAAAGCCAAAAATCTTTTATCTTTACCTTCAGCATTTTCAAATTCATCAATTAATTTATCAACAGCTACATCACCCATATTACCTAAAATTTCAGCTGCTTTAAATCTTACTTGAGCATTATCATCAGTTGTAGCTTTAATTAATGAATCAATTGCATTTTCATCAGTAATTCCAACTAATGATTCGATAGCTTCTTTTCTGATGCTGACATCATCACTTGATAACTTATCAATGGCATCATTAACATTTAAATTAGACATAATTATAATTAGATTTTAAAAATATATAAAATTAAAGCTCAGTTTAATATTAAAAACATAGAAATAATTAAATAGTTATTAATTAAAAAAAAATTAAAATAAGTGATTAAATGATTGAAGAGCAAACAAAAAGTTATTCAAAAAAAGATATTTATAAAACATTGCATCCCTGGGTAAGACAATGGTTTGAATCAAGGTTTGATGACTTTACTCCTGCTCAAAAAAAATCAATAGTCGACATACACAAAAAAAATAATATATTAATATCATCACCAACAGGATCTGGAAAAACATTAACTGCATTTTTATCTGTGTTAAGTGAACTAACTGCATTAAGTGAAAATGATAAACTTGAAGATAAAGTTTACTGCATTTATATTTCCCCTCTTAAAGCTTTAGATAATGATATTGAAAAAAATCTGGATGAACCATTAGAAGGAATTGAAAAAATTGCAAGTAAAAAATTAGGAATTAGAAAAGCAGTTAGAACGGGTGATACGACACAATATCAAAGACAGAAAATGCTTAAAAAACCACCACACATCCTGATAACAACACCTGAAACATTATCAATTTTATTGGTTGCTCCAAAATTCAGAGAAAAATTAAGCAATGTAAAATATGTTATTATAGATGAAATCCACTCCCTTGCAGAAAATAAAAGAGGAGTTCATTTAAGTTTATCTCTTGAACGATTACAGCATTTAATCGGACATTATACAAGAATTGGATTATCAGCTACCGTTAGTCCTCTTAAAGAAGTTGCAAAATTTTTAGTTGGTTATGAATATGGTGTTGAGCGAAACTGTAAGATTGTTAATATAAATTATTTAAAAGAGTTGGACATGGAAGTAATGTGTCCTGTAAGCGATATCGTACTTGCAGATGAAGAAGATACAAGACTGGGAATGTATGATTTACTTGATGATTTAATATGGGAAAATAAAACAACATTAATCTTTACAAATACCCGAAGTGGTACAGAACGCTTTGTTTATAATTTAAAAAAAATGTACCCAATGCATTATAATAACGAAAATATAATGGCACACCATTCATCTCTTTCTAAAGAAGTACGGCTTAAAACAGAAAATAAATTAAAAAATGGTGAATTAAAAGCAGTTATATCATCAACATCATTAGAACTTGGAATTGATATTGGATATATTGATTTAGTAATATTAATCAACTCTCCAAAATCTGTTGCAAGAGCACTGCAGAGAATTGGGCGAAGCGGACACAGATTACATGAAAAATCACGTGGAAAAATTATTGTAACAGACCGTGATGATTTAGTTGAATGTTCTGTTTTGCTTAAAAATGCAAAAGAAGGAAAAATTGATGAAATAAACATTCCAAAAAATTGTTTGGATGTACTAGCACAACATATTTATGGAATGAGTATTGAAAATCCATGGGACATCAATTATGCATATGACGTTATCCGAAAAAGTTATTGTTATAAAGACCTTACAAGAGATGATTATGAAGATGTTTTAAGTTATATGGCCGGAGAATATCCTGAACTTGAAGAGAGATATGTATATGCAAAAATATGGATTGATTATAAAGAAAACACATTTGGTAAAAGAGGAAAACTGGCACGAATGCTTTATTCAACAAATATTGGTACGATACCAGATTCATCAGGAGTACTTGTTAAATATGATGGAGAAACTGTAGGAAAAATAGAAGAATCATTTATGGAAAGATTAAAAAAAGGAGATACATTTGTATTGGGAGGGCGCACTTATAGATTCAATTATGGAAAAGGAATGACAATCAATGTAACACCTTCAAGCGGACCTCCAACAATTCCTTCATGGTTTTCACAACAACTACCACTATCCTTTGATTTGGCAATGGACATTCAACGATTCAGGTCACATATGGAATCCAGATTTGAATACAGACGAAGTAAAGAAGAAATTATGGAATTTATTTATGATTATCTTTATGTTGATGATTTTGCAGCCAATTCAATATACGAATACTTTGTTGAACAGTACAAATATGCGAAAATTCCATCAAATCGTTGTTTGCTCATCGAATATTATAAAGGATTCGGAGGAAGAAAATTCGTAATATTCCATTCATTATTTGGAAGAAAAGTTAATGATGCTTTATCAAGAGCTGTTGCATATGTTGTTGCTCAAAAATACAATACAAATGTTACAATATCAATTTCAGACAATGGATTTTATTTAAGTTCAGACGGTACAGTTGGAGGATTAGAATCTTTAAAAGAATTGAACAGTGAAAATTTTGAACAAATATTAACTAATTCCTTAAATAAAACTGAAACATTAGCTTCCAGATTTAGACACTGTGCCGGAAGGTCATTAATGACACTTAGACGATATAAAGGCCAATCAAAATCTGCAGGACGCCAACAGGTGCGAGGTAAAATATTGCTTAAATTTGTGCAGGATATGGATGATAATTTTTCAATTCTAAAAGAAGCCAGAAGAGAGGCTATGGAAGATTATATGGATATTAAAAATGCACTTAAAGTAATAAACATGATTGATAGTGGTGAAATGGAAATAAAAACAATTAATACTGTAATTCCTAGTCCTTTTGCATTTAATTTAATTTCGCAGGGATACCTTGATGTTTTAAATCAGAATGATAAAAAAGAATTTAGCAAAAGAATGCACCAGGCAATCATAGAACAAATTAAAGATAAACTTAAAGATATTTATTAAATGACAAACAAAATTACATAAAGGTGATTTAAAATGACTAAATGGTCTGCTGTAATAATAGGATTCTTATTAACTGTACTTTTAAAAGCATTTATACCACAACATAGTTTTATTGGTTTATTAATTATTGGATTTTTAGTAGGATACATGGCAAAAGATGGAGCACTGGGAGGATTATGGCATGCCGCTCTTGCAGGAGCATTGGGAACTATAATTGGATCAATATTATTTATAATAACTGCAACATTCGGAGGAGGCTTCTTTGGACTAACTGGAGGTCTAACCGGATTTACATTATCTGGATTTACAAGTATTATAGCTATAATTGGAGATTTAATCTATTATGCAGTTGTAATGGGAATTACCGGAGCAGTTGGCGGTGCAATCGCTTCTAAAAATTAAATTAATGATAAAATGAAATTTAATGAAATTGATATAAAATCACTAATAATTGGAATTGTTATTTCAGTAGCTTGTATAATAATCGGACATTTATTTACTGAATGGGCTTACCCATTTACAGCAATAGGATTTTTATACATCGGATTTAAAGCTAAAAACATTAAATATGCAATGATATTTGGTGCAATAACATCTATTCCACTAATAGTATTGGCATTTTATGGTTATTTAGGCGAATTTACTGGATTTTTTGAAAGTATTGGTGGAAAAATCGTCTTAATAATTATAATTATATTTGTTGGTGCATTTCTTGGTTTTATTGGCGGATTAGCAAAAAGAGATCGTGTGAAAGCTATTGAAGAATATGAAAAAAAACAGAATATTGGTAAAAACAAAAAAAAGAAAAAGAAAAATAATAACTAAAATTATGTTATTATTTTTTCTAATTCATTTCTTTCAATCGCATTTTTAATTTCTAAAGCAATTCTTCTACCCATACTCATTGGCTTACCATAAGTTAAGTATGAATAAGGAGAACCATCCATAAATGTATTTGTTCCACCATCAGTTCTTGCACTGATTTCAAAACAAATTACTTCCAAGTTATCATTGACTAAAGTTTGCATACAGAAAGGACCATTTAAACCAGGAGCAACTAATTTTTTAGCACTTTCAGTTAATTTATCAGCCATATCAAATACTTGAGGAAGTAAAGATTCACGAATAACAGCAGGGTGGTTACCAGTAACCACATAAGACGGACTTAAATCAATATCTAATTGATCTTTTGCAGGCATTCTTACAAAACCATCAATACTTGATTCATATCTTGTATCCATACCCATTAATTCAACTTTATCATCAAGAGCTGAATAAAAATAATGTATACAATAATTACAACCTGAAACGTATTCTTCAATGTGTGCTGCTTCAACATCACTGTCTTCTAACCAGCCACGTGCTTTCATTGCATCAATTTTTGCATCAAATTCTTCAGTTGATGAAGCTACAAAATAACCTCTTCCACCTCTAGCACCAGGGAATTTAACCATAACTGGTCTGTCGATATCAGCAGGACTGTCATATTTAAATGGTATTCTCACACCACCTTCAACTAATAAAGCCCTTTCTTTATCTCTTTCTGCTTCCCATCTAAGAACATCCCTGTTACCAAACATTGGAACATTAAACTTATCTTCCACATTATCCAAACCAGCATAAGCAACAAAAGACCCATGAGGAACAACAATAGCATTCATGTCCCTAAGTTGTTGTTGAACATCTTCATTGACAATATCTTTAAATTTATCAACAATGATATACTCATCAGCAACACCAAAACGTTGATATGGAATTTCTCTTCCTTTTTCACATACAATAGCAGTTCTAAATCCTTCTTCTTTTGCACCTTGTAAAATATGTAAAGAAGTATGGCTTCCCAAAGTAGCTATTGTAATTTCGCTTTTATCATATTTAGCCAAAATATCCAAAATGTCTTGCTTTTTAACTTCACCCATTATATCTTCTCCCAAATGAATGATATATATAATTATATTTTTAACAATTTATAATAGTTGTTATTATATAATTATAAAAACAATAAATAACAAATAAATTAATACATTAAAAGGATTAGATAAAATGTTAATTGGATTAATCTCTGATACCCATATCCCCGATAGAGCAAAAGAAATACCTGAAAATGTATACAGTGCATTTAAGAATGTTGATTTAATATTGCATGCTGGAGATTTAACTTCATTGAAAGTGATTGAAGAATTAGAAAATATTGCTCCAGTTATTGCAATACAGGGAAATATGGATAGGGCAAATGGCATCAATCTACCTACAGCAAAAGTTTTAGAAGCTGAAGGATTAAGAATTGGGATAGTACATGGAGAAGTATATCCAAGAGCAGATACACAACAGTTATTATATCTTGCAAGAGAATTAAATGTGGACATTTTAGTTTCAGGACATTCACATCAACCAAAAATTGAACAAACAGAAGGAATTCTACTTTTAAATCCTGGAAGTCCCGTTGTTCCAAGACTTGCTGATAGGACTGTAATATTACTTGAAATTAATAATAAAGAAGTTGACGTTGAAATCGTTAAAATCGGTTCACCAGTGTGTAGTGCTCTTGATTTTGACAAATATAAGAGGGATTAAAATGGGAAGCAGATGGCAAGTTGAAAAACATAAAGATCCATATTATAAAAAAGCTAAACAGGAAGAATATCGTTCAAGAGCATCTTATAAACTTAAACAACTAGATAAAAAATTTAAACTTATAAAAGAAGGAAATACAGTTGTTGACCTTGGTGCTGCACCAGGTGGATGGTCACAAGTTGCACTGGAAAAAGTAGGTGAAGAAGGAATCGTAGTTGGAGTTGATCTAAATAGATTTAAAAAATTCCATGAAGAAAATTACTATGGAATAAGAGGAGATTTTACAACACCAGAAGTTCAAGAAAAGATTATGAAAATAATCGGAGGAAAAGCGAAAGTAGTAATGTCTGATGCATCACCTTCACTGTGCGGAATCAAAAATATAGACCAGTTAAGATCTATTGATTTAATTAATGTAGTAATTGAAATTGCAGAAAATATTCTTGAAGAAAAAGGAAATTTAATTATGAAAGTTTTCCAAGGCCCAGAATACAAAGCAATGTTAGACTCTCTAAAAGGTAAATTCAGACAAGTAAAAACAACAAAACCACCATCTTCACGTAAAAAAAGTTCTGAAATGTATGTAGTCGGTTTAGGTTACAGACCTCAAAAAAATAGAAAAAGAAAATAAAATTAAAGTTCTTTAAATGCATTATTTGCATCATCAAGTTTCTTTTTAGCAAAATCAATTCTACTGTCTACCTCATTTGATGGTTTACCTGCATCCAAAGCACTTTGAACATTTTCAATAGCCGAATTTGCTCTTGACAATTCCAATTTTGCATCATTATATACTTTAACATCATTAGTATCGCCAGAGTAATATGTAGCTTTAACACTTTCAAATTTAGTAGCTAAATCTTGATAAGATGATTTAAGCTGAGCAAGCTCATCATATTGAGTTCCAGATGAAATTTCATTTGTAATACCAGATGAAACCATACTATAACCCACATAAGCAACAACAATGATTGTTGATACAATCATGATAATTCCCACAACAGAAATCAACATAGAAGTAGATTTAAATAAGCTTAGTCTAGATTTTCTCATAATAACCTCAATTAATAAAATGATTTTCTATTTAAATAATAATATATCAATTTTAATATAAATGTTTTACTTATCAAATGCTCTATCAAAATTTTTTTTAAGTATGAAAAAAATAATAATAAGATAATGAATTCTACAAATAAAATACAAACTTCAACTGCAAAATTTGAGGAATTTTTTGCAACATCATACAAAGATGATGTATTCGAAATACTTGAAAAATATCCTGATGAGAGATCACTTACTGTAAATTATCAATCATTAGAAATATTTGACCCAGAACTTGCAGATTTATTAATTGAGAAACCTGAAGAAGTTATTGAAGCTGCACAAATTGCAATAAAAAACATAGATCCTCTTGTAAAAGATGCAGATATCAACATCAGATTTGAAAATCTAACCAATATAATCGCTTTAAAGGATTTACTAAGTAAATATATTGGAACATTCGTAGCTGCTGATGGAATTGTTAGAAAAACAGATGAAATAAGACCACGAATTGAAACAGGTGTTTTTGAATGTAGAGGATGTATGAGATTGCATGAAGTGGAACAAACTTCAGGAAATCATATTGTAGAACCATCATTATGTAGTGAATGTGGAGGAAGATCTTTTAGATTACTTCAGGAAGAATCTAAATATATTGACACACAAACTGCAAGAATGCAGGAACCTTTGGAAAATTTATCTGGAGGAACTGAACCTAAGCAAATGTTAATGATTTTAGAAGATGATTTAGTGGATGAACTAAATCCCGGAGATAAAGTAAGGATAACAGGTACTCTAAAAACATTCAGAGAAGAAAGAAGCGGAAAATTCAAAAATTACATTTATGTTAATCATATAGAACCTTTAGAACAGGAATTCGAAGAACTTCAGCTTTCTGAAGAAGATGAAGAAAAAATCATTGAATTATCCCAGGACCCACATATTTATGATAAAATCATTAAATCAACTGCACCATCAATTAGAGGATATAGAGATGTAAAAGAAGCTATTGCTCTTCAATTATTTGGAGGAGCTGCTAAACAACTTGAAGATGAAACAAAATTAAGAGGAGACATTCACATTTTAATTGTTGGGGACCCTGGTATCGGTAAATCCCAAATATTAAAATATGTTTCTAGGCTTGCTCCAAGAAGTATATATACAAGTGGTAAAGGAACAAGTGGTGCTGGTTTAACAGCTGCAGCAGTTAGAGATGAACTTGGAGGATGGTCTTTAGAAGCTGGTGCATTGGTACTTGGGGACCAAGGTAATGTATGTGTTGACGAATTGGATAAAATGAGGTCAGAAGACCGTTCAGCACTTCACGAAGCACTGGAACAACAGACTGTAAGTATTGCTAAAGCAGGAATTATGGCAACATTAAACTCAAGATGTTCTGTTCTTGCAGCTGCAAACCCTAAATTCGGAAGATTTGATAAATTCAAAGTACTTGCAGAACAGATTGATTTACCTGCACCAATTATTTCTCGTTTTGATTTGATTTTTGTTATTGAAGATAAACCAAGTAAAGAAGGAGATTCAAAATTAGCAGAGCATATTTTAAAAATACATAAAGAAAACACTGTTGATTATGAAATCGAACCAGAGTTACTTAGAAAATACATTGCTTATGCTCGTAAAAATGTTAATCCTCAATTAACTGATGAAGCAAACAATATTTTAAAAGAGTTTTATGTAAGTACCAGAAACAGTAATCCTGAAGAACAAGGTGCTGTTCCAATTACAGCAAGGCAACTGGAAGCTATCATTCGTTTAGCTGAAGCCAGTGCTAAAATAAAACTTAAAGAACATGTTGAAAAAGAAGATGCTGATAAAGCTGTAAGATTAACAATGGCCTGTCTTAAAGAAGTTGGTGTTGATCCTGAGACTGGTGAAATGGATGCAGACATTGTTGGTGGTGGAACACCAAAATCCGACAGAGATAAAATCCAAAGAGTTACAGATGAAATAAAACATCTTGAAGAGGAATATGCTGGACAAGCTCCATTAAATGTATTACTCTCAAATATGAGTGAAAAATACGGCGTAAGTGAAGATAAAACAGAACAAATTATTAAAAACTTAGTCCAAAAAGGAGTTATCTACCAGCCAACAAATGGATACTTTAAAAGAGTAAGTTAAATCCGTTAATTTTATTTTTTATGGAGATATAATGAAAAAAATTATCCTATATTTTTTAATATTTGAAATAATAGCAATCGGATTATTTCTCCTAACCGATAATTTTTTCTACTATCTTAACTTTACCTACATCGGACTATGTATTACAATTGGACTTTATTTGTACAATGTAGAAACCAAATACTCCAAATATGCTAGAAATTTTATCCAAATAACAATTGGACTTTACCTGTTAATTTATCTTGGAATCCTGTCTAGCGAAAATATGATGCTTGAGGGTTTTTGGTATTATCTATTTTTAGGAGTATTTGAAGCTGCAGTTATTCATTATGCAATAGCTAAAATTTTTGGACCATTTCTATTTGGCCGAGGATGGTGTGGATATGCATGTTGGACAGCTATGATATTGGATTTACTCCCATATAAAACTCCAAATAAAAAATTAGACCATGAACGAGAGAAATATGGATACATCAGATATATATTATTTATTATTTCACCGATTCTTGTTTCAGCATTATTCATACTTAAAATGGCAACAAATACAACAATGTTTTATCTATTCATAATAGTTAACATCTTATATTACATAATCGGAATAATATTGGCATATCATTTAAAAGACAATAGAGCATTTTGTAAATATATCTGTCCTATAACTGTCTTTTTAAAAATAGGAAGCAAATATTCCCTTTTAAAAATCAAATATGATAAAAACAAATGTGATGACTGTAAAAAGTGTTACAGATCATGTCCTATGGATGTGGATATTTGTTCAAATGATAAAAATAAAACAAATGCTACTGAGTGCATATTATGTATGTCCTGTGCAAAATCCTGTAAGAAAAATGCACTTTATCTTTAAAATAAATTAACTTTAAAAGTTATGTAATAAACACCTATTAACAAATACATTAATATAACATTAAAATAAAATTTAATATATTATACTTATACTAATTTTTATGGAGAGATAATTATGGATAAATATGAAGATTTATTAGAAAGAGCAATTGACCAATTACCTCCTGAAGTATTTGAACACAAAAGATTCAAAATTCCTAAAGCTTATTCAGATATCCAAGGTAATAGAACATTTATTAAGAACTTTAAAGATGTTGCAGAAGGTTTAAATAGAGACCCTCAACATTTATTAAAATTTTTAATGAGAGAATTAGGTACTGCAGGAAATATTGAAGGTCAAAGAGCAATTTTACAAGGTAAATTTACTCATTATTTGATTAATGAAAGAATTGAAGATTATGTAGATAAATATGTAATCTGCCATGAATGTAACAGACCAGATACTAGAATTATCAGAGAAGGTAGAATATTCTTACTTAAATGTGCTGCATGCGGTGCTACAGCACCTTTAAAATCATTATAATTTACCTTTTTACTTATTTTTTTTTGATAAAAATGTTTTGTCCAGAGTGTGGAAGTACAGATAAAAAAATGGTTGGAGATATCTGTATAGACTGTTTTTTAAAGGAATTTCAGATGATTGAGCTTCCAAAACGTATTGAAGTTGAAATCTGTAGCCATTGTAATAGTAAATTTGAAGAAGGAAAATGGAGCGAAGAAAATATTCCTGAAGAAGAAATAATATACCGAGCACTTGAGAGAAACATTAAAATTGCTGATGAAGTTGAAAATGAAATAATCAACCTTGAAATTGATCAAATCAAAGGCACAATATCAACTTGTTTTGTTGAAGTTGTAGGAGAAGTTCACGGCACACAGATTGATGAAACTCACGAATGTGAAGTGAAAATTAAAAAAACTGTTTGTCCAAGCTGCAGTAAAATGCAATCAGGATATTATGAAACAGTTATACAATTTAGAGCAGACAACAGAGAACTAAAAGCTGAAGAGTATGCTAAAGCTGATGAAATTGTTGAGAGAACTTTAATAAAGCAATCCAAAAAAGATAAATTAGCATATTGTCCTCAAATAGCTAAACTAAAAGAAGGTTATGATTATTATATCGGTTCTTTTAAATCTGGAAGAAAAGTGGCTGAAAGCTTAAAAGAAGAATTTGGAGGAACAATCAAAGAATCTCCAAGACTTATAAGTGAAGACAAATCTACAGGAAAAGGCCTTTATAGAATATGGATTTCAGTTAGAATACCTGAATTTGAAGTTGGAGATTTTATTAAATACAATGATAAAATAGTTCAGGTAAATAATATTGGAAAAAATAGTGTTTTAGGATTTGAAATTTCAACAAATAAAAAGCAAAACATTCCAATGAAAAATATAGACGAAATTAAACTGATTAAAAAATCAGATGAATGTGAAACTACTACAATTATCTCAAAATCACCATCAGTTATACAAATATTGGACCCTGTTGATTATTCAACACAGGACTTGGAAATGAGAGAAGACTTTGAATCATACAACATTGGTGATGAAATTAAATTCATAAGAATTGATAATTATATTTATTTAGTTAATTAAGTGATAACATGAATATTGAAGAAAAAATTCAATTAATTGAAGATGGAACTTTAGAAGTTATAGATTCAGAAGAACTTAAAGAAGTACTCAAAAAAGACCAGCCTATAGCTTATACCGGTTACGAACCTTCAGGAAAAATTCATTTAGGTCATGCAGTAACCGTTCAGAAATTAAAACAATTACAAAGTTTAGGTTTTAAAATTAAAATTTTATTAGCAGATTATCATGCATTTTTAAATGGAAAAGGTAGTATAGAAGAAATTGCAGAAACTGCAGAGTATAATAAAAAATGTTTCCAGGCATTAGGTCTTGATGAAACAACAGAATATATTAACGGTTCATCATTTCAACTTAATCCAGATTACACAGATAAAGTATACCAATTAGCTACAATGACCACACTAAAAAGAGCCAGAAGAAGTATGGATCAGGTAAGTCGTGCAGATGACAATCCTAAAGTAGCTAGTGTAATTTATCCTATAATGCAAACAGTTGATATGGCAGCTTTAGATGTTGATGTTGCTCTTGGAGGAATGGAACAGAGAAAAATCCAAATGTTAGCACGTGAAAATTTAGAAAAAATTGGTGAAAATGCACCTGTATGTATTCACACACCATTATTACACGGTCTTGACGGCGATGCTAAAATGAGTTCAAGTAAAGGCAATTATATTGCTGTTGATGACAGTGTTGAAGTAATTTCTAAAAAAATCAACAAAAGTTATTGTCCTCAAGGAGAAATTGAAGGTAATCCAATGATTGAAATTGCTGAGACTTTTGTATATCCAAATCAGGAAAAATTATTAATTAAAAGACCTGAAAAATTCGGTGGAAATATTGAACTTACACATGACGAGTTAATTAAAGACTTTAGTGAAGGTAATTTACACCCAATGGATTTGAAAAATGGAATTAAAGATTTCTTAATTGAATTCTTTGCTCCAGTACGCGAATATATGGAGGAGAATTAAATGGTTGAAGAAAAAGAAGAATTTGAAATGGGTTTACCTAATGGTGTTGGTGAACAAATGCTTGCTCATGCATTCGAAAAATATGACGTTAAATTAGAGCAAACCGAATTTGGTCCAAAATTAATTGGCGAGTACGATGAACTTGTAAAAGTAAAAGAATTTTTAGAAAATGCAATCCGTGAAAGATTGCAAGAGTTAGAAGGAGAATAATTCTCCAAAATCTCTTTTTTTAATTATAAAATACAATCAGGACAAATCCCCAAATATGGTGCAACAGCTTTTTTAATATCTGAAGAAACTTTATTTACTCCATTGTTTGCATCAATAATTTCATGTGTATAATTTTCAACCAATTTTAAATAATTTGCCTTAACATTGGTTAAAAACTCTTCATTTTCAAAGGTATCTTGACCAGAAGTTCTAGAAACAGACTTTTTAACATCCAAATCCAACAATAATAATAAATCCGGTCGTTTAGCATATTTATTTAAAACTTCTATCCATTCTGCAGGTTGCTGATAAGCCAATGATGAAATAAATGATCTGTCAGAAATAATAACTTTAGATTCATCATTTAATTTATCCATTATTAACATTCTATCTGCAGCAAAAAGAAGTCCTAAAGTTTTCTGAACACTGTCTGTTGCTGCATCAGGACGCTGCAAAATACGTCTTATTAATTTTCCTACATCAGAATCGGTTGGTTCAACTAAAGTTTCAACTCTAAATCCGTTATCTTCCAGCCATTCTTTTAAAAGTTGAATTTGAGTTGATTTTCCAGCACCATCAATTCCTTCAAATACAATATACATAAGATAGAATATGTTTTAATTTAATATATAATTAATTCCAAAAATATAAATGATTAAAAACTTAAGGTGTAAAAATAAAATGGTTTTAGAAGAATTATTAGCTCCTGCAGGATCTCCAGAAGTATTAACCATTGCAGTTAATGCAGGTGCTGATGCAGTTTATCTTGCTGGTGAAAAATATGGAGCCAGAGCTTATGCTAAAAATTTTACAATGGAAGAAATTGAAAAAGCTGTAAATTATGCTCATTTAAATGGTTCAAAAATCCATGTAACCGTGAATACATTGATAAATAATTTTGAAATAGTTGATGCATTAAAATATTTATTTAAATTATATCAAATCGGAGTAGATGCAGTTATTGTACAGGATTTTGGATTAATCTGGTTGTTGAAAACATTTATACCAGAATTGGAAGTTCATGCATCAACACAAATGGGTTTGAATAATTATTCCTCCATTAAATGGGCTGCAGATAATAATATCAAACGTGTTGTCCTTCCACGTGAAGTAAACATTTCACAAATAAAACAAACAACACAACAGCTTAAAAAAGATAAAATTAACATGGATATTGAAGTATTCGGTCATGGAGCATTATGCTATTGTGTTAGTGGAAAATGTTACATGTCATCATACAACAGTGGAAGAAGTGGGAACAGAGGAGCCTGTGCACAACCATGCAGACGAGAATATCGTTTAAAATATAGAGGATACAATATTGGAAACGGATACCTTTTATCAACACATGACCTTGCAACATATAATAATTTAAAAGCAATTGAAGATGCTGGAGTTAAATCCCTAAAATTAGAAGGGAGAATGAAATCCGGAGACTACATCGGAACCATTGTAAACAGTTATAGAAATCTTATTGATGGAAATGAAGGAGATTATGAAAAAGATTTACACCTTGTATTTAACAGACATTTCACTAATGGATATATGATGGGAGATAAACCAGGAGATGTTATGGGAAGAGAACACTCTGGCCACGAGGGTTTATATATTGGAGATATAACAAATATCGAAGACACTAAAGTTACAATTGAAATTAAAAACAAAGAAATTCCAATAATTTTAGAACCTGGAGATGGAATTGCATTTAAATACAACGGAAAAATAAAAGGTATATACCTGGAAAATATTATAAAACAAGACGAAAATGAAATCATAATAGATACAACACGTCTTGTTAAAGTTGGAACACAAGTATTCATCAGTTATTCCAAATCAACACACGATTATCTAAAACAGTTTGAAAAAGAAAATATTAAAAACAATATCCCTATTAACCTATCATTAACATGGGACAGTGACTTGAATTTATTTACAAAAGTTGAATATTATATTGACGATGAGTTAATAAACTTCAGACATAAAACATTAGGTAAATTCGAAATTGCTAAAAATAAACCAATTACCGAAGAAAAAATTGAAAAACAGCTTAATAAAACTGGACAAACACCATTTTACATTGGAAATATTCAATTTAATAATATGCCAAATAATATGTTTATTCCAATAAGTGAAATAAACCAGATTAGACGTGAAATTCTTGATACCGCTGAAGAATTATTAATAAATCATTATACCCCTACAAAAAAAGCCATTAAAAATGTTAGAAAGAATTTAACCAAATTCATTAATGATTATGAAAACAGTGAAGGTAAAATAAAAAAGAAAACACCAAAATTGTCAATATTTATAGATGATATTGCTCAAATTAGAGCTGCATCAGGATTTGATTTGAAAAGAATTTACTTTGATGGAAACTGCCACTACAACAATCCCGATGATTACTTTGAAAATATCAAAGAAACCCTAAAAAAAGGTAGTCTGATGGCATCTCCAACTGAATTCGTTTGGGTTTTATCTTCATTTATCAGTGAAGAAGATGCAGTTAAATGCAATCAGATTATTAAAGAACTTGAAAGCGAAGGCATAATAATTTCAGTAATGGGAGATTTTCCGGGAATGAGTGAAATATTTGATTGCCCGATCTATGGAAATCATAATTTAAATGTATGGAATAGTTATTGTGTACGTGATTTAAATGAATCCGGATTTAAATCATTGATTTTATCATCTGAATTATCCGGAAAGGAAATAAAAGAATTAATTTTAAAAAATCATGACAGGAACATTGATTTGGAAATGATTGTCAATGGTAATTTAGAAGTTATTGTTAGTAAAGATGATTTCACCAATTTAAATGACGGAAAAGATTTCATCATATCCAATGATGCTGATTATGCAACCCTGGAAGATAAAAAAAGAAAAAAATTCAAATATAAAATCTTTTTTGACTACAACAAACAAAGTCACATTATAAACAAAGATTGTTTGTGTTTAATTGAAGAAATGAATGAAATTAAAGAGTTTGGTCTTGATTCAATAATTTTGGATTGCAGATACTCAAATGAAAAGTATACATCACAGATTTTATCAATTTATAATGAAAGCCTTAGTAATAAAAATCAGGAAGAATTAACCAAATTCAAATATCAAATAATGGACTTTTCACAGTCATACATCAACAAAGGAAATTATATTGAAGGCCGATTACATGAGGATAAAAAATGAAGATTCCTGAATTACTTGCACCTGTTGGATCAATGGATCATTTAAAAGTAGCTATTAATTCCGGTGCCAGTTCTGTTTATTTATCTGGAAAAGATTACGGTGCAAGAAAGTATGCTGAAAACTTTACATTAGATGAAATAAATGAAGCGGTAGATATTGCACATATTCATAATGTTAAAGTTTACGTTACTGTCAACACATTAATTAAAGAAGATGAACTTGAAGATGTTATAAATTATTTATCTAAGTTATATGCAATTGGAGTTGATGCAGTTTTAGTACAGGATTTAGGATTAATCGAATTGATAAATACACATATTCCAAAACTGAAAATTCATGCATCAACACAGATGACACTGGAAAATCAAGTTAAATTAGATTATATTGAAAAAAAAGGAATTAAAAGAGTTGTACTTCCTCGCGAAATGACAAAAGAAGAAATTTCATCACTAAAAACAAATATGGAACTTGAAATATTTGCTCATGGAGCTTTATGTTATTCATATTCAGGACAATGCCTTATGAGCAGTTTTAAAGGAGGACGTAGTGGGAACAGAGGAACATGCGCACAACCATGCAGGCAAAAATATAAAATTAAAGGAATAAAAAAAGAAGATTATTATTTATCTCCCTGCGATTTAAGTTTATTTAATCAGTTAAAAGAAATAAGTGAATTAAATATTAGCTGTATTAAAATTGAAGGGCGAATGAGAAATAAAGAATATTTAGCCATTGTAATAAGTAATTACAGAAAAGCATTGAATAAATTAAAAAGCAATAAGAAAACAACAAGTGAAGAAATTAATTTAGTATTTAACAGAGGATTTTGTGAAGGTTTATTTAATAAAAAACCAAAAAGAAGCATAAAATCCGGACATATTGGATTAAAAATAGGAAAAGTAATAAAAAATAGTAAAAATGAAATTGCAATAAAAATAAATGATTTTATAAATACAATTCCAGAAAAAGGAGATGGATTATTAATTATAAAAAATGATAAGGAATACGGATTTGAAATATCACAAAGCCCGAAAATTACTAGCCTCAATCATTTTAATAAAGGAAAATATAAAGAATTAAAAGATTTAACTCGTAGAAATAAAGTACTGATAATTAAAAAAGTATGGCAAAATAAAAAAAGTGAATTTAATCTTAATGAATCCGATGTTTATCTTACAAAAAGAAATAATTTAACTAAGAAAGTTAAAGAAATTGAAAACAAAAAAGCAAGTTATAAAAAATCAAAATTAATACTAACATTCTCTGTTAAAAATAACTTTCCAAAATTAAAGGGCAGATTAAATCTTGCAAATCATAAAACCATTGAATGTGAAGTAATTGGAAATGCTCCTTTTGAAAAACCGCTTAAGAAAAGTGTTTCTGCTGAAACTATAAAAAAACAATTGTCAAAAGTAGATAATTACCCATATCAGATAACACAAATCAATATTAATTATGATGGAACGTTATTCATACCAATAAGTAAAATCAATGAACTTAGAAGAAATTTATTCGAAGAAATAAAAAATACAGTAACTAACTCATTCAAACACAAAAATAAAAAAATTAAATTAAATCATGATAAAAATAATTTAAAATCATTACAGCACAATTTTTCATTTTATACAAATAATTTAAATCATTTAAGAAATATTGAGAATGTTAAAAGAGTTTATTTAGAAATTCCTAATGAAGATGATTCATTATTGCTTAATAATGAAAAATACAATATTAATTACATGATTAATTTTATTAAAACCGCATTTGAAATATCTGAAAATAAAAATTATCAATTAATATGGAAATGGCCAGATATTGCTCATGATAAATTAATAAAAGCATTAAACAAAGTTAATGCAATTTTAAATAAAATGCATTATAATATCCCAATAATGAACAGTTGCTTTAATGGAGAATACGGACCATACATCCTGAATGTTACAAATACAGAAACCATTAATAGTCTTGAAAATTACAAAACTGTGACTTTATCCCCAGAGTTAACAAAAAAAGATTATAAAAACATAATTTCAAAATGTAAAAATCCTGATAAAGTTGAAATACTAATACAAGGCTCAGTTGAATTAATGAAAACAAGATATCCATTATTATATGGAAATGAAATAAAAAATAATCCGGAAAATTACCTAATTGACCATAAAAATAATCACTACCCAATCCATAAAAGTCTTTCAAATGAAGAACTGATTATTTTCAATGACAGTGAACTTTCACTTATTGATGAAATTGAAGATCTAAAAGAATTTGGATTTTGTAATTTTTCAATAGATGGAAGATACAAAAATGACAATTATTATAAAATAATTGATATTTACCTCCAAGCACTTGATGGAAGGATTGACAAAAAAGAACTTTTAAAATATAGTCCTAAAAATACAGTTGGAAATTATTAAAAATATTACTTTTCACATGCTCTTGGCAACTTTAAATATATATTAAAATTAATATCATTAACTACACAAAGGGGTTTGGTAAAAATGAAAGGAGAAAGAATTACATTGCAAGATATTAAAGGAATTGGAGATAAAATCTCCGAAAAGATTATTAACAGTGTTGGAGGAGAAGAAGAGCTCCAATTAATAGTTGATAATGTTGATGTGGAAAAAATAGCAAATATTGATGGCATAAGCAGAAGAAAAGCCATTGAAATTATGAATCAACTACTTAATAATCCAGAATATGAATTTATGAAAAGTGATAGAGCAATAGAACTTTATGACGACATCATAAATAAAATATTATCCTATTCAAACACATCATACTCAAAGAATAGAATTTTACTACTTTCTCCATCAAAAGATACTAATCGTATTAATTCACAACTTGATTTTGTAATGAAAGCAAAAGAACATGTTTCCAAACTCCCAATTATTAAATTAAGAGGATTAATGAGAAATTTAAAAGAAGTTGAAGAAGTAAAAGCTGAATATGATCCAAGTAAAGTTATACTTGTTGAAACTGATGAAGACAATTCATATCTTACAGATTTAGGATTGAATCAATATTATCCAATCCTAACCGCTAGTGATTCACCATTACTTCAAGAAGAACTAATGAATTATGATTTAGTATTCTATGTATATTCACAAGGAGTCCTTGATTTTGAAGGAATGCCAAATCTTATAATGATCAACATAGAGGAAAACGACTATGAAATTGTTCCTGAAAAAATTATAGACTTTTTTATCCAAAACAAAGATTTATTTTCAAGAGTTCATGAAATACAAAAAATTAGAAATAAGGAAAGTATTTTGGGAGAAATAATTCCAATTATTGATGAACTTAATATCATTGATAAAAGAGAAGTCAATATTGAAGAACTTGTTTATTCACTAAAGGATGATATGGATGAAGAGTTAGAAAAATCTATTAAAGATGTTGACCTTGAAGGAGATGAAATACTCAACCTATTAAACAATAACTTCCCTCCAAAGATTAGTAAAATATTTGACGAAATTATCAGTAAACGTAAAGAAATTATTCGTGAAGAAACTGGATTAAGTTTTGATCCATTTCTTAGAACTTACCCAATTACAATCGATGAAGATGAAATTAAAAGAGTTAATTTAGAACAGTCAAGCAGAAAGGAAAATGATATTTTTGACATTAGAAAAAATGCTGCTATTGAATTAAATTCAATAAAAGAAAAAGCTATAGCAGAAGTTAACGATACAATACGCTTTGATTATGAATTTAGTTTAGGCAGTTTTGCATATGAATATGATTTATGCAGACCAGAATTCAGTGATGAAATAAAACTTAATGGAGCACTTCATTTAGAGTTAGCACTTAAAAAAGATAAAGAGCATGTTCAAAAAGTTGATTACCAATTAACCAAAAATGAAAATATTGCACTATTAACCGGAGCAAACAGCGGAGGTAAAACAACTCTACTTGAAACATTAACCCAAATATCAATAATGGCACAAATGGGACTTCCAGTAAGTGCAGATAAAGCTGAAATTAAATTATTTGATGAAATTTATCACTTTTCAAAGAAAAGATCTTTAGATGCAGGAGCATTTGAATCCTTTTTAAATGTGTTCATTCCAATTGTCACCACCAATAGTGAAAAATTAGTATTATTAGATGAACTTGAAGGTATAACTGAGCTGGATGCAGCAGTTAAAATTATATCCACATTCATAGATATGATTAAAGAGTCAAATTCATATGGAATAATTGTAACCCACATGGCAAGGGAATTGATGAATTATACCAATATACGAGTTGATGGTATAGAAGCTAAAGGATTAGATGAAAATTATAATTTAATTGTTGATAGAACTCCAAAAATGAATTTCCTTGCAAAAAGTACTCCAGAATTAATTTTAAAAAGAATTTATGAAAAATCTGAAGATGAAAACTTAAAAGAAGTATATAGTAGAATACTTGAAAAATTCTAAAAGATTGAGTAATACATTCAAACACTTGAAATTTTCTTTTTTCATGATGTTAATAGGAACAGAATTGCTGATTAACTGCAAAAATTAAGAAACAATGCACCAGCAACACCATTTAGTGAAATTTAGGAATTAATAGAATTGTAATGGAAAAAATAATATATTCTTCAAAATCAAGACAAAATTAAAATCGTTTACCAATATTATAAGCTTCAGTTAGTTTATTTGGTTGATTTCTAACATCGCCCCAACTTCCAACATCCAAAACATCCAATATCTGATAATGCATATTCATTTGAAAGGGTTGTATTTTTGTAAGTTCAATATGGCCATTTTCTTCAGATCCCTTAATCATCTCATCCAATAATATGTCAGTATTTTGAATGTTTTCTTGGAGAACCCATTAATGCTACAATATCCATTATAATCGTTCTAATAGTAAATCTGATAATCTTAAATGAAAAATATAATGGTTTTTACTTAATATTCTTTATTCTTGTCAAACAATTGTTTCATATTAATTAATTAATGAGAATTATATTTAAACATTATCATTGCACTGAAAAAAGTACATAATAGTTTACAATAATAATATTACAGTTCCCAATTAACCATACTTATTAACATGAAATTTTAAAAAAATTTTGCAATAATAAAATAGGATTACCATAACGCCTTATTTTATATAAAAGACATGACAAAATTAATCATGTTATTATATATCTACTTAAAAATAACAATAATGGGAGGATTAATTAAATATGAATGAATCTATTAAAGAACACTCATGGATTCCACTTATATTAGTGGCTTGCGCTTCCTTTATTATAGCTTTAGATGCTACATTCATGACTGTCAGTATTTCTCAGGTCGTTGTGGATTTAAATACTGATGTGAGTACAATTCAAATAATCATGTCGTTTTATACCCTCATCACCGCTGCATTCATGCTAATGAGTACCAAACTTCAAGACATTGTTGGTAAAAAGAAACTGTTTTTAATCGGTGCTGCACTTTATGGCATAGGTACATTTATTGCAGCAATAAGTCAGAATTCAACAATGCTATTTATTGGATGGGCATTAATAGAAGGTATTGCAGGAGCATTAATGATGCCCGCTACCGTTTCTATAATAAGTGGGACCTATTCCGGCGAAAAACGTACCCTCGCTTTGGCAGTTGAAAGTATAATGGTTGCAATTGCAGCTGCTATCGGCCCACTTTTCGGTGGAATCATGACATCATTTTTCAGTTGGAGATATGGATTTGGATGTGAATTAATAATCGTCATCTTCATTTTTGTAATGCAAAAGAAAATACCTAATTTCAAACCTACCGAATCTAAAAATGACTTGGATATTACAGGATCAATAATTTCAGTCATAGGTCTTGTCTTGTTTGTTTTAGGTATCTTGATGATGCCTAATGATATCACTACAAGCATTGCTGTAATTATTTTAGGTATAATTGTATTGGTTATATTTACATTATTTGAAATTAAAAGAAAAAGAAATGGCAAACCCCCATTAATTGATGTTGATTTATTTAGAGATAGAAACTTACGTTCAAGTACATGGATTAAGTTATTATGTTGTCTTTCAATGGGAGGAGCATTATTTGCAATTTCTGTGTACCTTCAAAGTGTATTGCAGTTATCCGCATTTGATACCGGTTTAACATCACTTCCAATGACCATTGGTTTGCTTATTTTTGCAATGGTAGCTCCAAAATTAACTGAAAAACTAAACCATAGGACACTTATGGCAATAGGATCTATAATTTCCATCATTGGATGTATTCTTTTAAGTTATCAATTTAGATTAGATACAACAATGTTTGAATTAATGCCTGGACTATTTGTATTGGGAGCAGGGTTAGGATTTGTTATGGCATTAAGTACAGATATTGCATTAATCAATATTCCTGAAAAAAGTCAAAATAATGCATCAGGCATAATTACAACCAGCCAAACATTAGGTGAATCAATGGGTACTGCAATTATTGGAATAATTCTAATTCTCGGAGTTATTGGAGGAATTAGTAATGCAGTCGATGTCTATGCACCACAATATTCAGCAGACGAACAATTCCACCAAGATGTTTATGATGCCTTTCAAAAAGTAAATAATATAGACGAAATAAAAGCACAGGATAATACCGTTGTTGTAAATGTTGTAGATATCATTATTCATAGCGCAATGGCATTCGTAATGCAAGTAACGGCCATAGTGATGGGAATTGTTTTTATTTTAACACTTCGGCTAACAAATAAAAAGATTAAAAATTAATGGGAGTTAATCTCTCATTACCTTTTTTTAAAAAATTAAAAGTATTACTATTTTTTCTAAGCAGACTTGATAGAACACCAGTTCAATAAAATATGAATCTTAAAATAAGGTTTTGAAATTATTTGATTATATATAAAAAGAAAAAAAGAAAAAAAGTAGTTTAATTATACATCAGAGTATAATAAACCAATAGCTCTATTGTAGAAGAATACAAAGTATACTGCAAAGAGACCTAATAAAACACTACCAACAATGTTGTTCATTTGACCGATCCAAGCAATAATAATTGCAGCAATAATTAAAATAATTGCAATAATAATAACAGTTGCGATTATTTTAAGGAAACCTACTTTGGATATATCTCCGATAGCTTCTCCGATAGCTAAAGCATCACCCATACTATCAGTTTTTGCTAATCTACATTTAGCCATAAAATTAGCTAAAGCAAATAGAATAAATAAGATTAAACTAATTATAGTCATTATCCAATCCCTAAGGAACAAACCTAAAACAAAAGTAATAATAGCAGGGACAATATAGTAAACAATATCAACAACTATTAATTTAATAGCATTTGAGATTTGTCTTCCAACATCAATTCCAGGTCCATCATCTCTTCTTTCAATACCAAATTTTATAATATCTAATGCATATCCTTCAATTAAAAATAGTATAAGAATAAAAACAATGATTCCTACGATACCTACACCAGAGAAAGCAAAGCTGCTCCAACCAGTTGAACCTACAGCGCCTAACATACCTAATAATGATGCTCCACCAATAATTGCTCCAATTATTCCTAAAACAACATATAATACTAGCGCTTTAATATTATGAAATGGGTATGCTAATGCATCTCCTATAATTCCGCCAATATCCATAATTTTCACCTTTTATTTAATTTTAAACTCAATATGAGTTAATAAATAGTATATTAATAGTAATATATAAATATTTATATATTTCTTGGATTGTTTTAAAAAACTTGCAAACTAGTTTTTATTTATTAATTTCCAAGGATTTTATTTTAATTGGTTGTATTATATATTTTACATACAGATTTTAGTTGATTTATGAAATATATAGAATCCCCACATGTAAAAATCCGTTTATCTTTCTTTACAATTATTGAAAAATTCTTTAATAAAACCCTAACAATACACCATATTTAAAAAAATAAAAAAATAATTAAGATACGTCAAATATCCGCAACTAAAGACCATATTTTAAAAAAAATGGTAATCTAATCTAGAAGAATTAAAATTTATCTAATGATGCAAGAATACCATGACCTCTTCAAGGTCGTGTATGAATTGCATAAATGAGATTGAAAATACTTTTCAAATGCTCTCACTTTAAATTTAAATATTATTGTAATTAAATTACTATATAACAATCGCATAATGAGGGATTGCCTAGAAAAGACTCAATTAACCCATTGAGCAAAAAACAAAATCTAGGAATCCTCACCTTCTACAAGGTGAGGTTGTTCAAGAAAATTAAAATAAAAAAAGAAGTAGATAAATATTATCTACTTAACTTTAACAATTGTTTTTACTAAATTTTTAAGGTATGACACTTTTACAGCATATTTTTTACCTTTTTTGAGTTTTTTAATAACATTCTTTTTGATGGTTACTTGTGCAATTCCATTTTTAGAAGTTTTTGCCTTGTAAGTTTTTCCTTTGAATTTGAATGTTATTTTTTTGCCTTTAACAGCCTTACCGTTGATTTTAAGAGAAGCTTTTAACTTAAATTTCTTAGCAGTCTTTTTAACAGTTACTTTTTTAGTCTTCAAGACGATTTTATCAGCAACAGCATTTACTGTAACTGTATTATTGTATGTCTTACCATTATAAATAGTTGTTATTACATAAGTTCCTGCTTTTTGAGTTATTTGAATTTTAGCTACTCCATCAGCATCAGTTACAGCAGATATTGTTTTACCATTAATAGTAAAGTTAACAACCGCACCCGCACCAACAGCATGACCATCATCAGTTACAACCTGAACAGTAAAGTAAGAACCACTACCATAATCAACAATGATATCCTTATTGTTAATGATTTTACTGTTATCAGCAACAGTGTATACTTTTAAAACAGAGATTACTCCTTCATTATAAGAATCCATAAAAGGTGACCCATCAATAGAAACAAATGAAATATTATGTGTATAATGTGTTCTCATATCGTTAAGCTTCATGAACGGTATATTTTTTGTGGTTATTACTGCTTTGAATACATCACCTTCTTTAATTGGGACGTATTCGTTTAATTTGATAGTATGGTAACCAATATATGGAGTCACTCCATTTTGAGTTAGTTTTAATTCATCATTTACATAGATCTCAACAGTGTATTTATCACCACTTTCCTTGAAGAATGTTCCAACAGCAGCAATTAAATCATCATCCAATGCTTCAAACACATTCATATAGCTTACAGTTTCTCCACCAGATAAGAAACTGCCATCCCATCCAATAACATATTGATAATTTTTATTGTATGGAACGGTATTTTCAAGAATTACTGTAGTAGCATATCCAGTAAAATCACCTGGTTCACCTTGTAGGAATGATTTGTCATAATATGAAACATATAAATATCCATTTTGCCCCCAATTAGGACCCCAACTGTTTTTCACAATCCATGCACCATCACCTGGAGGTCGGGTTAAGAAATTTTCTTTTGAGAAATTGTCATCCCATCCCACAACTATTACACCATGATTTTGCTGTTTAGGCACATCAACATACTGTGCATATGTTTCAGGATTATAATACAAACTTACTTCATCATATTGGGATTGTCCATAATAAGACACAAATATAGAACCATATTTCATGATTGCTTCTTTAAGTTTTGTGCCATTAGGTATTTCATCATTAGCTATAAATATCACATCTTGAACATGAATGTTTTTAGTAGTTGTGATTACTGGTGAAATTTTCCCCATTTCATCATATGAATCCATATTTTCTGTAAACGCTCCAAGCCAACTCAATAAGTAACTTGCTGCAGCAGTGTTTAATCCACCTTCCTCTTGAAAAGTAAGACCATAAATTGAATATTTTAACATGGAATCTTGCATGTTATTTTCTGAAAGGTCTGTTCTTATTCCTGTAACTCTTAATAATGCGGATTCTAATGCTCCTATCATTCCAAAAGTCCAGCAGGAACCCATCCATCCTTGTTCTTTAATTGAGGAAACCCATCCCCAGTCATATGAATTGTATCTGTATGGGAGATTATTGACATTAATTGTGTTATTAATCAATGTTAATTCCAGACCTTCCCCAACAATTATTGTTGCATAAAATGTATTATTGGTTGATATATTGTTGTCATTAATGAAAATATTTGTTTCATCTATATTTGATTGTTTATCGAAAACAGAGTAAATAGGATTTGTATTGTTTTCAAAAATTGAATTACTAATGGCGTATGCTGAATCACATGCATAAATTGCAGCACCCGCACTTGCATCGTTATTGAAGAATTTAGAACCAACAATATTATATGTACCTAAATCCAACAATATTGCACCCCCATAAGTTAAATCCGCTTCAATAATGCCCGCACCGTTTGAATCAAAAGTACAATTATTGATTACTCCATTTACATATGAAAGATAAACTGATCCTCCATTGTAATTTGCACGGCCGTTTATAAACTCTGTATTATTTAGGAATAAATCTCCACCTAATTGAAGGAATGCTCCACCAAAAGCAGAATAGGTATCCTTAAATATTGAATCCAATATAGTCACATTACCTCCATTTCCATCTCCAGCAATATCTGCATAAACTGCACCGGCATTTTTAGAGGAAGTAGTATTTATGAATTCACAATTTTTGATATATACCTCACCGCCGAACCTAATACCTATAGCACCTGCAGTAATATTCGCTTTCAAATTATTGAATTTAGAATTGATTATTGAAGTTTTAGAACCTCTAACATATAATGCAGGAGAATATGAAGAACTGGTGTTTGCAAAAGTTGAGTTTTCTATGTAAAGTGTTGAGTTTTTAAGAGCAGCAATTTGAGAATACTTATTGAAGATTTTTGAACTTAACTCTGCATTGTAAAGATATAATTCACCTTTCTTTATGTATATTGCTGAACCCGCTTCTGCATAATTGTCTATAAATTTGGAATTGCTGCAGGTAATAGTTACATCACTATAAAGTCCCACAGCTCCCCCTTCCATTTTTGCATAGTTGTTTATGAATGTGACATTATTCAATGTTAATGAACCTGTAGAATATATTGCTCCACCTTTTTCAGCATTACCTCCAGTTAAAATCAGATTGCTTAATGTTACGTTGTTTGCAGTAATGTTGAATATTCTTGATTGATTGTTTCCATCAATTGTACGGCCATTACCATTAAGTATAAAATTATCCTTAATAATAACAATTCCATTTTTATTATCAGTTTCGTTGTTGAATTTGTAGTCGTGAGTTAAATTAACGACATCTTTTCCATCTATTTCTTCAGTCAAGTTGGTGAATGAATATTCATTTTCTGAATATAAATTATTCTGAGTTGTTTTAAGAATATCTGTACTGTCATCAGTTGTGATATCCTCTTGAACTGTTTTTAATATTTCTTTACTGCCATCGCATATTGCATCATCGGAGATGTTTTCTGCTGCACACACAGCACCTACCGACATGATTAAAATAAGCATGACAATCAAAATCTTTAATGCCTTCATAATTATCACATGATAAATTTATGTAAAAATTTAATATTTAAGCGTTTATATTTAGTTTTTGATTGTTTTAAAAAAAGATTATTGAGAACTGAGGCAAAATTATAAAATAAATAAAAAGAAGTAGATAAATATTATCTACTTGACTTTAACGATTGTTTTTACTGTGTTTTTAAGGTATGACACTTTTACAGCGTATTTTTTACCTTTTTTGAGCTTTTTGATAACATTCTTTTTGATGGTTACTTGTGCAATTCCTTTTTTAGAAGTTTTTGCCTTGTAAGTTTTTCCTTTGAATTTGAATGTTATTTTTTTGCCTTTAACAGCCTTACCGTTGATTTTAAGAGAAGCTTTTAGTTTGAACTTTTTAGCGGTACTTTTGACTGTTACTTTTTTAGTCTTCAAGACGATTTTATCTGCAACAGCTTTTACTGTAATGGTGTTGTTGTATGTCTTGCCATTATATGTGGTTGTTATCACATAGGTTCCTGCCTTTTGAGTTATTTGAATTTTAGCTGTTCCATTAGCGTCAGTTACAGCAGATACTGTTTTACCGTTGATTGTGAAATTAACAACAGCACCCGAACCGACAGCATGACCGTCAGCAGTTACAACCTGAACAGAGAAGTATTTACCACTATTATAATCAACAGTAATGTTTTCATTGTTGATTATTTTACTGTCATCTGCAACAGTATAAACTTTTAAACAAGTGATATAACCTAAATCATATGCATCTTTCCATGTTTTTCCGTCAAATGAAACAAATGAAATGTTTTGAGTATAATGCACCCTAGTATCCTCTAAAAGAAGGTAGGGTACCCAATTTGATGTTATTACTGCTTTGAAGACATCACCTTTTTTAACTGGTACATAATTACCTAATTTGATAGTGTGATAACCAACATATGGAGATACGCCCTCTTGAGTCAATTTTAATTCATCGTTTACAAAAATTTTGACTGTATAACTTACACCACTCTCATTGAAGTATGTTCCAACACCCGCAATCAAATCATCATCCAATGCTTCAAAGACATTCATATAACTTATAGTTCCATTACTTTGTGCAAAATTAGAAAGCCATGTAATGTCATATTGATAGTTTTTATTGTATGGTACAGTATTTTCAATTATTGTAGCGACAGCATAATCAGTGACCTTACCTGGTTTATATTTCAGAAGTGCTTTGTCATAATATGAAACATATAAATATCCATTGTCTCCCCATTCAGAACCATAACTGTTTTTGATAATCCATGCCCCATTACCTGGAGGAGTGATTAAGAATTTTTCTTTTGGAAAATTATCGTCCCATCCTATAATTGATACTTCATGGTTTGCAGTTTCAGGCAAATCAGTATATTGGGCATGGGTTTTCGGATTATAATACTCAGCTTCATCATCATATGAAGATTGTCCGAAAAAGGACACATCCAAAGACCCATATTTCAGAATTGCCAGTTTTATTTGTGTACCATTAGGGATTTCATTATTAGGTATGAATATCACATCTTGAACATGAATATTTCTGCCTGTTATAATTGGTTCTGTAAGTTTTCCAACCTCATCATAAGTGTCTGCACCATAGGGGATTGCTCCAAACCAACTTAATAAATAACCTACAGAAGCAAGATTAGCTCCTCCTTCAAATACTTCTAAAGCACCATAAGGAGAATATTTCATGACAGTTTTCATGTTATTCATAGAAATATTAAATCCAAAATCTGTAGCTTTTAATAATGCTGATTCTAATGCGGATGACATTCCGAATGTCCAACAGGCTCCCATCCAACCCTGATTTCTAACTGGTGATACCCATCCCCAGTCACGTAAATCAAATTTGCTTGGAATAGCATCAACATTAATAGTATTATTACCCAGAGTCAACTGCATACCTTCTCCAACCATTATTGTTGCATAGAATGTGTTATTAGTTGAAACAGTGTCATTATTGAAAACATTGTTTGCATCTATATTGAATTTTTTAGTAAAGACGCTGAAAATAGCATTTGTATTGTTTTTAAATGTTGAACCATTAATGCTAAATGAAGTATCATATGCATAAATTGCATTTCCTGCACTTGCAACATTATTGAAAAACTTAGAGTCAGTTATATTTAATGTAGACATATCCGAAAATATTGCCCCACCATAATAGGAATAATTTTCAATTATACCAACACCATTTGACTCAAAAGTACAATTGTTGATTTGACTTTCTGTAAATGAAAGGTAAATTGCACCTCCATTAAACATAGCATGACTGTTTATGAATTCTGTATTGTTAATCCAAAATTGTCCTCCCAATTGAATATATGCTCCACCAAATTCAGAATATGTGTTCTTAAATATACTATCAACAATTGTCACATTACCAACATTACCTGGAGAATATCCTGTAATATCCACATGAATAGAACCTGCATTTTTAGAAGATGTAGTATTTATAAATTCACAATTGCTAATGTAAACTTCACCACCTTCTCTAAGGCTCATTGCCCCTGCAGTAATATTAGCTTTTAAATTAATGAATTTAGAATTAATTATTCTAATTTTAGAACCTACCAGATATATTGCCGGAGAATATGCGGCAGTAGTATTGGCAAAGGTAATGTTTTCAAGATAAAATTGAGAATCTACAGAACCCATGATTTGCCCTGCTTTAGCAATAATTTTTGAAGTAATATAAGTATTATAAATATTTAGTTTTCCTTTCACAACTACAATTGATGATCCTCCTTCGCCAGCATAATTGTCAATAAATTGAGAATTGTTACAATTAGTAGTTACATTTTCATAGACTGCTACAGCACCACCATTTTTACTTGCATAGTTGCTAATAAAAGTTACATTGTTTAATGTTAATGGTCCTGAAGAATATATTGCCCCTCCTTTTTCGGCATTACCTCCAGTTAAAATCAGATTGCTTAATGTTACATTTTTTGCAGTAATGTTGAATATTCTTGATTGATTTTTTCCATCAATTGTATTGCCATTACCATTAAGTACAAAATTATCCTTAGCAATAACAATTCCATTTTTGTTATCTGTTCCATTATTAAAAGCATAGTTCTGATTTAAATCTAAAGACTTACCAGTATTTTTTATTTCATCATCCAAGTTACTAAATGAATTTTCACCAGCCATATAAACATTATTATCCGTAATTTCTAAAGGAGTATCATCCTCATTTGAGACAACATCTTCAGAAATGGTGTCAGTTGCATTAACCGCACCAATCATAAGAATAGCCAGAATTAAACATACAATAAAGACATATTTAAACTTCATATTAAAACATTAATATAAATACATATATAAAATTTAAGATTCAATATAATCGTTTTAAAATTCCATTTAGCATTGCGATTATGATTAAAAGAAAATAGAAAAACATCTGTTAATAAATTTAGGTATACCTAAAAATATATATAATATTTGAATATAATATAAAATCATGACTAAAAAACATTACCCTCATACTGAAATATATCATCATTTATTCTCCTACTTATCTTTTAGACATATTAACACTAATAATGAAAAAAGGTCAATAGATTTACTGGATAATTATTTCAACTACTCAAAAAAAGTTAATATATAAAAGGTGATTAAATGGGATTTTTTGACAATGTGCGCAAACCACAAGGAAAATTAGGAAACATGCAACTAAAGTCCATGAATAAAGAGCACACCCCAGTTTCATTATGGGGATTAAATCATTTAAACATCAAATCTGATGATATTATACTTGATGTTGGTTGTGGCGGAGGAATTAATATAAATAGAATGGCTAAAACTGCCAAAAAGGTTTATGGTATCGATTACAGCACAGAAAGTGTAAAACTATCTAGAAAAGTTAATGAAATATTAATTGATAATGGACAAGTTGAAATTCAGGAAGGTAATGTTAAAAACTTGCCATTTGAAGACAATACATTTGATATTGTCACAGCATTTGAAACAGTATATTTCTGGCCAGATATTGAAAAATGCTTTGGCGAAGTTAAAAGAGTCCTAAAATCAGGAGGAACCTTTTTAATTGGTATGGAATCAAACGGAGCAAATAATTTTATCATGAAATATTGGAAGCACTTTATAGACAGGGAATTATACACTGACGAAGAAATTACCTCATTTTTACAAGATAATAATTTTAGTGAAATCACAGCTTATATAAGAAATGGGAGAAAAAAACAAGAAATTATTAAAGTAAATGGAAAAGAAACTCAAATAAAGGATAATTTTAATAAAGGATCATTTTCAGATAAGTTTGTCGACTGGGTAACTGTTGTTGCAAGGAAATGATAATATGAGTGATTACGAAGGTATTGAAGATACATTGTTCATTCCTCTTACTGCAAGAGTTAACATTTCTAAAATGTTTCCAGAGTATTTTCATGACAAAAAAGCATTGGAATTAGAAAATTTAATTAAAAATAAACAAATTGAGAAAAAATCATCCCAGTATACAATGATGGCTTCCGTTGCTAGATCTTATAATCTAGACCAAATGATACAAAATTACATTGACAAACACAAGAAATGCAATATTGTTAATTTAGGTGTTGGTCTTGAAACCACATATTTTCGAATAAATAGAAAAAATTCATATTATTTTGAAGTTGACCTACCTAAAGTAATTGAACTTAGGAAAAATTACATCGGCATTGAAGAAAATGAAAAGCTTATCAAAGGAGATTTATTCCAACTTGATTGGTGCAACAAATTAGACACAACTCTTCCAACATTAATGATAGTATCTGGAGTCTTCCAATACTTCCATGAAAAAGAAATTCTTAAATTTATAAAGAATGTAAAAAACATCTTTGCAAATGCAGAATTGATATTTGATGCTACAAACAAATTTGGAATCAGATATTCAAATATTTATGTTAAACGGACAGGAAATAAATCCGCACAGATGTATTTTTATATTAAAGACCCAAAAGAATTTGCAAAAAAAGCAAATTGTCAATTAATCGAATGTAGAGGATTTTATAAAGATGCACTTGAAATATTATCAAAAAAATTAAGTTTGTATACAAAGATTTCAATGAAAATCGCCGATAAGCGAAATAATGCAATGATTTTGCATTTAAAATTATGAAAATTTATTTAATTTTAATCACGTGAAATTTTTGGTTTTGGAATTTTATCATTAATTTTTCCTGTTGCATGTACTAGATATGGACAATATCACATAGTTCAACCAATTCTGGAATCAAATCTAATACCCAGTAATATCTTGATTTAATTTTCTCTTCAAAACAGAGTGCCCCCCCCATAGATTCTTTAATATCAACACGAATTTTTTATTTTTCCTATTGGATAAAAATTATTTTTTAGTTTAAAAAAAAAGAAAATTTAAGATCTTCTTTTGTAGCATGAAACAAAAATTGAAAAGAAAACCAGAATCAGCACCGCAATAGGATTTCCAGTCGGATTGCTGATGAATTTGGATGAAGTCAATGTTTTTTCATAACTGCTTTTGGAAGATTCATTTCGTGAATAAGAATCAACAGGTTTGTCATTGGAAGATTCGTTTTCCGAAGAAGGATCAACAGGTTTGTCTTTGGAACTTTCATTTTCAAGAAGCTCATATAAGACCCCATCAGTAATTTGGCCACTGCAGAAATGGAGATATTTAACATTATAATACTCAAGAATTGTTTTTAAAATTATGATTCCCGGAATTAAGGTATAAAGCCTGCCAGGCGCAACATTAATTATCTTTTGACGATTTTCTTCAGTATCATCCTTGATATTATCCAAAAGTTCATCTAATTTTGAAACAGGAACAAACTTTTCATTCGCATCAATAAAACCTAAGGATATCAGCATCAACTTTATGGTGTAAACCGTACCTCCGTTACCGAACAAATCATCATATGAAGAGTGTTTAATTGCTAATTTTTTTAGCTCGTTCAATGTCCGGTTTTTGATTTCAAGTCTTTCAGTTTCATTGGGAAAAGTTCCACTGACATATTGCTTATAGGCGGAATTTGACCCAAAAGGCATAACATCATTGATTATAGGAGTTTTGTTTATAAAATAAGTAAATTCACAACTTCCCCCACCCAAATCAATAAGCAAACCATTATCAGTAGTCAAATCCATTTCCCGAACCGCCTTAAATCCAAATTCCGCTTCCTTTTCCGCACTGATGACATCGATATAAATGCCCAATCTATCTTTTACAGCAGTTACAACATCATAACGATTGTCCAGATTCCTTAAACTGGATGTTGCAAAAAAATATTCATTTGTTACTCCATTTGACCGCATTATCTTAGAGTAATTTTTTAATTGAGATATTAATTTTTCAATTCCTTGAGGAGTTAACTTGTTGTCTTGAGTGTAGTTAGAAATTACAGACGTTTCAGATATATCCAAAATCTTTGTTATTTTATTATTATTTACATCATATATATTCAATGTAAGCACATTGGTGCCGAAATCCACAATACCATATATCCCTTTTGGTTTATCATTTTGCAGTGAATGAGAGCTTGAAAAAGCTTCATTTACATTTGCATTCGAAGAGGAAATGGACTGATTAACATGTGAACTGTCCAATTTCACATTTTGATTTGAATCCCGGTTTAACATCCCTGAATCAGTAGTGTTTAAATCTTTGGCACTTACACTAGAAATTGTTAAAATGGAAAGCAAAAAAATAAATAAAATGATAAATTTTTTTGATTGCATAATAATATTAATATAATAATACAACATATATAAATATTTTAATATTAAAATAACCATTAATCAGATGAAATCACTTTTTGACCTTGCCTCAATCCTTAGTTTATTATACCATCTTCTTAGTGTATGATTCAATTCATGACAAGGTATTTTGATGAACAAACACCATGACGGGAAATAACCTCTTAAACCACCCAATACCATTTTAAAATAGGAGGCTGCCTTGTTGAAGTATTTGATTCAAGCAAATGTAATTGTTACTTGGCGTTTACCTTTTTAATGTTACAACAACCAGATTGTAAATGGATGCCTTGTAGGTATCATCATGAAGTTGATTGTAATTCTCTGATTACAACATCAAAAGAGATTATCAATACATCAGGACTTGTGGTATTAACTATTTATCTAAATGAGAATAATTATCCATGTATACTGGTGTAAAGATAAATTCGAACATTAAAATTTTCCTTTTTTCTTTTTAATAACTACTTTTAACAAATAATTAATCAATGACAGTCAATAATTATTTCATAACAATAAATACAAACAAAAATTTGATATCTCATCTAAAATCAATGAAGTAAATGATATTGAAAATGAAATAATCTCAATTTTTCAAAGCATTCCACATCCCTCATTGTTTTCAATGAAAACAAATCATGTCTATTGAACTATTTGGAATTCACATTAGACAATTTGATAACTAATAATTTTGCCCGTATACTATACAAAATATAATGTACTTTTAGCTCTACGCATTAATATTAGACTCCAAATTATATAAATTTTTAACTAAAATTTTACTTATAAAAAGTAATGAATAGAAAAATCGCATACTTGCTATTTTGTCTGACTTGATTAATAAAAAATTTCACATTTGAAGTAAGTAACTTATTAAAATTTCATTTACAAATAGCAATTACAAGAATAATTGTATACTTACCACATTCTTAACAAATAACGACAAAATTTTTTACAAAACATTAATCATCAACCTTAATCATCAACCAACTTGCTTTTTTTATTTTTAATTAAACTCGTTTAAATGATGAAATAATTAATTTAAAGAACTTTAAAAAATTAATCATCAACCAAAAAACATGTTAATCAACAACTAGCCAATAATAATTTTAAATTATGTGTGATATTATAATGTTTTATCATATTTTTGCAAGAACACCCCGACCTCTTAGGTCAGGGATGAATTGCACTGTAAGGGAAGGGTATACTATATTATAATGGGTATTGGTTTCTTTTTTTTATTTTTTTATGCTTGTTTTGAATGTTAAGTGGTATTTTTTTAACTTGGTATACTTTTTTTCTCGAATGAATTATTTTTTTCTATATATGTTTTTTTGGGATATTGGATCATCATTTGTTTTTTTATGTTTTGTTGGGTATTACTCGTCAAATGCTCTTGGTATTTCTTTATATATGGTGTATGGTTAATATTTTATTGTAACTCTACTTTGAGTTAATATAAAATGGTTCAATTGGTGATTTATTTTATTATGAATGTTGTTAATAAGAATTTAGAAGTTAGGATTTATCCATCTAAAGTGGATAAGAATGATAAAGGTGAAAAGATTGCTAGTTTGGATAGTATTTTGTCTAATATTGGTATTTCTAGATTTATCTTTAACCAGGAACTGGCTTTTATTAATAATTTCAGACGTTTATTAGTTGAAAATGGCTATGAAGACAGAGTAATTGTTAATAATTCATCTTGTAACTGTATTTTAAAGATGTTAAAAAACGATTATTCTTTTATGGAAAAAGCCGAGTCCAGCAGCCGCCAACAATCACAAAGAGACATTATTACAGCATTCAAACGATACCATAATCCAAATTTAAAGTCCAATTATCCAAGATTTAAAAAAAAGAAAGACAATAAAGGATCATTTAGAATAATAAATAATAACAATAATATTCGCATTCAAAAGAATAAATATGGACATGATAAAATAAAATTAGCCAAATTAGGATTAGTAAAATTTAAAACCAGCAAAAAATACAAAGAACTACTACACAAAGCAACAAACAAAAATGACCAAACAGCAAAAATCAACCACATAACCATTAAAAAAGAAAACAACAAATATTACGCTGTTTTTAACATAGAATGCATACACACACCACATAAAATAATAGGCCCAAAACAACAAATAGGAATAGATATCGGATGCGGAAAACTAGCTGTTCTTTCCAACAAACAAGAAATACCCAATCTTAATTTAACCAAAGAAACAGAAAAAATCATCCACTATACTAAAATAATGAGCCACACCAGAAAAAACTCAAACAGATACCAAAAAGCAAAAAAACTCTACCAAAAATGGATGAAAAAACTAGTAAACAAAAGAAACGACTACTATAACAAAATAACAAGTTATATTGTTCAAAATTCCTCTTTTATAGCAGTACAAAACGAAAACATCATCGTATGGAAAAAAAATAAACATCTATCACACAACTTACAATTAAACGCCCCACGAACATTCATGGACAAAATAGAATACAAATGCAAATGGAATAATGTTCCATTCATTAAAGTACCTAAAAAATTCCCATCAACACAAATATGCAGCAACTGCAAAAAACAAAACACCAATATAAAAGGAATACAAAACATAGGAATAAGAACATGGAAATGTCAAAAATGCAATACCATACATGATAGAGATATAAATGCAAGTATTAATATCTTAAATGAAGGATTAAAAATCGTTGGGACAACGATGCAGTAAAAAATTCCAAGAAAACATACTATAATTTTTTTTGGTTTGCGAATCCCCGTCGTCTACACGGCGGGGAGGTTCAATGGACTGTTCGGAAATATCGAACCGTTAAAAAATGTTTTTTGTTTGAAATGAATCTTTCCTAATGAAGTATTCAAAAATATATTCCATAATTATATATCAAATAAAAATCAAAACATAATCATACTGAAAGTTGGGAAAAATATACTATTATTTTATAGGATTTAAAAAATGAATTTTCTAGCAGATAAAAAAGTTAATACTGGAAGACAAAAGGAGTTAGATATTGCAAAAGCATTGGCAATCATTTTCATGATTTTTTGTCATGTAATAGTTTTTGCATCTTTTTCTAACATTTCAATTAGTCCAGGATTTGAAATGATTTTAAATCAGACTGCAGCAATCATTGCTGCACCTGTTTTCATGTTTTGTATGGGAATAGGCATTGTTTTCTCAAGACATAATCAATATAACATTCTCATTAAAAAAGGCGTGAAATTATTGTTGCTTGGATATTTTGTAAATATTGGAGCACAAATACTCCCAAATGTTTTAGACAATATGTTAAACATGTCCAATACTCCAATTACAATATTGTCATTGTTTAAGGTCGATATTTTAATATTTGCTGGAATTGCATTCATACTTATTGGAATTCTTAAACTATTTAATATTTCTAATAAAAAAATGTTGATTCTGGCAATTGTATTTTCTATAATCGGAAGTTTTGTATGCTTTGTTGATTTTAATAATATCTTCTTAAATTATTTCTTCGGATATTTTATAGGAACCATTCTTCACCAATGTACCGCATTTCCATTATTCAATTGGTTTATCTTTCCAGTAGCAGGTATGGTTTATGGAAGTTATTTCATTAGAGTCAAAGACAAATCCCAGTTCTTTAAATTATGGCCTGTATTTTTAATTATTCCATTAATATTTATTCTTTGTAATTTATCCCCCTCACCCGCAGGATCTATCTCCGATAATGCACATGCATATTTTATCACAACCCTTGATGCAATAGTACGTATAATTTTAATTCACGGTTTATTAGGTTTTTGTTGGAATATATCTAAATTTCTACCAGACCTACTCATTAATGGATTTACAATGTTAAGTAAACACGTAACTGGAATTTATGTTGCTCAATGGTATTTTATCCCATTATTCATGACTTTTATCGAGTACTTTTATAAAGGCTTTGTATTCACTGATTTATCCATTACATTAATTAGCATATTTATATTAGGGATATCGACTCTTGCTGCACTTTTATATAGTAAATATAAACCAACAAAATAGAAAATGCCACAGGATGAAATTTACGAGAAATTTTGAATTATCCCTTTTGATAGTTTCCATTAATTGAACCTTTCGCCGTGTAGACGAAGGGGATTCGCAAACCAAAAAATTATAGTATGATTAGATGACCTGCCAAAAAAATCAAAGCATTAATAAAAAACTTGTCCAAATACTTGGATAAATCAATACAACACACAATAAACCATAAAATTTCAAATACAAATAATTTAATTGAAGGATTTTTAAAATAACTCCTCCTGAAAAATTAAAAGGATATTCAAAACATAGAGATGTTTATTTATCAGAATACACTCAACAACATCAGGTGAATAAATCGATACGTAATCATCAGCAAAAACTAAGCATCAGTATCAAATCGTACACAGCATTATATACAATAGAACACAACCTAAAAAGAATATACAATGAAATAAATAGAAAAAGCAACTAAAATTTGAGTCCCTTCCCCCCCTTTTAAAAAAAAAACATTAAATCGTTTTCAAAAATATAATTTTATCAAAAAATATTTTATGATATTTTCACTAAAATAATAATATGAAGAAATTCTTGAAGTATGTGTTAAGACCACATTGGAAACTTATTATCATTATAATTATATTGTCAGGATTTCAAACTTATTTTCAACTAGAAATCATTGATTTGTTTAATTCTGCTCTAAATTGTGTTAAACAAGAAAATATGGATTTGATTTTAAACATTGGGGAGGCAATGTTAGTTTACACAATGCTGTCAATGATTTGTATGCTGATTATTTCAGTAATTGCAACCAATGTATCTGCAAATTGTGCTTATGAAACCCGTAGAAATATTTTTCATATTCTGATGAATTTACCTTCTGAGGAGGTAGGCAAGTTTAAAATTACTGGCCTGATGTCTAGAACTGCACGAGGTGTTTATACAGAACAGGGATTCATTGAAATGCTTTTAAAGAATGTTTTATTAATTCCTTTTGTAATAACTGGAATTACTATTTTGATTTTATTCATTCATATTCATTTTGCATTGATATTTGTTGCAGCCAATGCATTAATTTTTATAATTCTATTCTTTAAGATGAAAAAAGTTGTTGAACTATATTTCAAAGCTAAAAAAACATATGGAAGAATAAATTCATTGTTTTTGGAAAGAATAACCGAAGTGAAAAATAATATTAAACATTCAAATAAAGAAGATTTCAAGGACGCATGTGATGATTCCTATGACAAGAACATCAAATACCAATTAAACCAATATTATATTGCTCCAATCTTGTTTCTGATTTTGGATGGAATCATACTAATTTTAATGGCAATGATTAGTTTAGGATATTCAATATGCATTGACACTGTGAATATTGTTGATTCAGTAGTTATTATCCAATATCTTGTGTATTTTGTAACAACATTGGCCTTCGTTCCAAAACTAATTTATAAATTTCCAAAGGCCTATGCTACTTCAGTACGTATTGAAGAAGTATTGGTTTTGGAAGATAAGATAGACACCAAAATTAAGAATAAAAAAATCAATTTTAAGAAATTTGAATTTAAAAATAGAAAATCCAGAAATTCTAGAAAAATCAGCAATATAGATAGAAGAGAAACCCGAAAAAAATTTGGGCTTTTATTATCAAACTACCGCTTTAAATTTATCTTTTCATTTATATTACTTACGATTTCAACATTATGTATAGTTTATGCCCCAAAGGTTGTCGGAAACATTGTTAACCTATTTACCAATGGAAATACTGTTGTTGAACATGAAGTTATATTTACAAACATTCTCTTATTGGCCATTTTGTATATTGTAGGTTATCTATTGCAGGCATATTCTAATAGGATTATGATATTTATCGCTGAAAAGATAACTTATAACCTAAGAATTCAAATGTATGATAAGTTAAAAAACTCAAAGATAATTAATGAAAAGTCTGAAGGTAATATTTTAAGCAGAATAAATAATGATTTGGTAAATGTTAGGGATTTCATTATGGTTCATGCTTCAGAAATTTTCGCACAACTTTTAAGCATTACTCTAGTACTTATATTAATCTGGACAACTGACTGGAGATTGAGCATAATTTATTTCATCGCAGTCCCAATATATGCTATCTGCTTTTATCATTTTGATGCCAACTCAAAGAAATCTTATGAAGTTCATCAAGAGCTCCTAGGAAATCTAATGGGATTTAAAAGAGATTGCCTTGAAAATCATGAATTGATTAGATTAAAAAATCAACAGGAAAATGTTGAAAGTGACTTTAAAACTATTAATTTTGAAATTAAAAACAAATATACCTCATCACGATATCATTCCGGATTAATGTCACCACTTGCAACTTTCTTAACAAATTTGCGTAATATCATAGTGTACATCTGCGGCATCTATCTTTTGATGAATGGTGAAATTCAGTTAGGTACCTTATTGACGATTATCATTTATGGAAAATTATTGACAACACCTATTAAAAAATTGACTGCATCATTAACTTCTGTTCAAACATCATATTCAAGTGTTAAACGTGTTTTTGAAGTTATTGAAAACTATGATGAATAATAATATTCAAAAACCAAAAAAAGAAAATTAAAAGAGATTATATAATCTCTTCTATTTTTAACTGTTAATTTTACATTAACTGCTGCCTTGTTGAAGAATTTGTTTCCAGCAAATGTAATTGTTGCTTGATGTTTACCCTTTTGGTTAATTTTTTAAAGGTTGAATTTAGCTTTACAATTTTTAGTGTTTGAGGCATATTTTTTACCTTTAACATTTAAGGTAACTTTAACTTTGTTGATTACCTTTTCAGATTTTGATTTAATGGTTACAGTGTATTTTTTAGATTTTTTGACTTTGAATACTTTCTTTTTAGCAGCAAATTTACTTGTTTCCTTGATGATTTTGATGGTTGCAGTTGCACCGGATGCCTTGTATGCATCATCGCCTGCAAAAATGACTGTAACTTTTAAAGATTCTGTTTTTGTTGCTTTCAATGTAATGTTACAACAACCTGATCGTTGATGGATGCCTTGTAGGTAGCACCATTGAAGTTGATTGTAATTCTCTGGTTACAACATCAAAAGAGCTTATCAATACATCAGGGCTTGCAGTATTAACTATTTATCTAAATGGGAATGATTATCCATGTATACTGGTGTAAAGATGAATTCAAACATTAAAATTTTCCTTTTTTCTTTTTAATAACTACTTTTAACAAATAATTAATCAATGACAGTCAATAATTATCCCATAACAATTAATACAAACAAAACTCGATATTACATCTAAAATCAGTGAAGTAATTGATGTTGAAAATGGAATAATCTCCATTTTTTCAAAGCATTCCACATCTACCATTGTTTTCAATGAAAACGAATCATGCCTATTGAAAGATACATATATGCAATGTCAGTACGTGTTTTTCTTTCAATTTCTCTTGAAGATAATCCACCATCGAAAACACTCATTAAAATGAGCCTGAGCAATAA
>CADAAJ010000020.1:0-2461 GCA_902785855.1 uncultured Methanobrevibacter sp.
ATTATTGTTGATTTTATTTTTTTATCAATTATACTTTATCAATCTAATTTTATCAATTTTTAATTTCTGTATTGGCTTTATAAAATCCAATTTCATATTTATTTAATTTTTATATAATTTTGTTTATAATTATACTTTTAAATTATTAATTTTTTGTTTTATTTATAATTTTTTTAAAAATTATATATTCAAGTATACTTTAATTTTTTTAAATTATAGTAACATTTATATACTATGCTATTTAACTTAATTAGTAGAGGGTTCATAACATGTGTGTTATTTCCCAAAAATTGATCATTATTATTTTTTAGTGGGGCTAAGAAACATTTAGTCCTACTACCTCCTTAACTTTTTAATACTTGTTTTTTCTAATTATTTATTATGATAAAAAAAATACCTGTTATAGATTTAAAAGAAAATCTTGCTGTAAGTGGTAAATCTGGTATGAGAGATACTTATAAACCATTAAATACTATTTTTGCAAATTCATCATCTCCAGTTGATATAGCAAATGGATTAAAATTAAATGGTGCAGATGAAATGTATATAGCTGATTTGGATTTGATTGAATCTAAAGGCCATAATATAAATGAAATTAAAATGGTTAATACAATTTTACCTGTAATGTTTGATGGTGGAGTTAAGAACTGTGAATCTTTTAAATTTTTCCTTGATTATGCTTATAAGGTAATTGTCCCAACTGAAACAATTGAAAGCGTTGATGAAATTAAAAAAATTTTTGAGATATTTCCAAAACAAAGAATTGTTGTAAGTGTGGATATAAAAGATAATGAGCTTCTTTCAAAAAATTTAAATTTAACTTTAGGTGAATTTAAAGAAATTTTAAAAGAACTGGACCCAAATGAAATAATATTATTGGATATTTCTGGTGTAGGTACTGAAAAAGGTTATAATACAAAGTTACTTGATGAATTTGAAGAATTCAAGGATAAATTAATTATTGCAGGTGGTTTAAATAAAAAATCATTAAATGAATTAGAATCATTAGGTATAAAAAAAGTATTAATAGGAACTAGCTTACATTCTGGTGAAGTAAGTATTTTAGATTAACATACTTAAAGCCATATATGGGAATATACAAGCTGCAGAGAATAATATAATTCCTAATGCTAATTTAACCTTACTCTCTTCAAGAGAACCTGAAATTATCAACAAAATTGCAAAAAATCCAAAAATTACAGGAAGAATATGAGAAAATACAGTTGTTCCAATAGTTGCCATTTTTAATCACTATTATAATTTATTTTTTTTTAATTATTTAAATATAACTTAATCTTATTTTATTTTTTGTTATCAATAATTTAAATAACTTTTTTATTATTGCAAATTTAAAGTATTATCTATGAGAATTGATACACATAATCATCACAAAAATGCAAGTGAAAATTTGGCATTTGTATTTTTAATGAATTTATCTTTTAATATTATAGTTATTATTGGAGGTTTGGCGACTAATAGTATGGCAATAATTGCTGATTGTATTCATGATTTGTCTGATACAATTTCAATAGCTTTAGCATGGGTTTTAGAAAAAATTTCTCAAAAGGAATCTTCTAATAATTATTCTTATGGTTATCAGAGATTTTCCATATTGGGTGCAATTATAATTTCAATTTTTGTTATAATTATGGCATGCATTATACTTTCAGAAGCTATTCCAAGATTATTTGCACCTGAGGGTATTGATGCTGAAGGAATGCTTATTATATCAATTATTGGTCTTGTATTTAAATCATTATCAGTTTACAGACTACATGGTAGTGAAACATTTAATGAAAAGGCAATATTTTTCCATCAGTTGGGGGATATTTTTGAATGGTTGGCGATTTTAATATTGAGTATTGTATTAATTTTCTGGGATGGAGCTCAGTATTTGGATCCATTTGTATCAATTGGAATTGCTTTATGGTTAATATTTAATTTATCTAGAAATTTATATAAGGCAATTCAGGTAATTCTTCAAAAAACACCAGATAATTTTGATGTTAATGAATTTAAAACATTAATTATGGGTATTGAGGGTGTTGAAAATATTGATGATTTCCATATATGGTCTCTTGACGGAATTGATTCAGTTATGACTTTAAAAATTGAAGTTGATTTTACTAAAAACCTTGATGAGATTAAAAAAGAAATTTATACAATTTCAAATAAATATCATGTTATTGATATTACAATAGAATTTGAGTGAAGTTTGCATGACAGCGGTAATTATTGGGCCTGTAACAAAAGATTTGGTTGTTATTGGTGAGGATGAATTTGAAAAAATTGGTGGAGCGACCTACTTTCAAAGTTTTGTATTTGAAAAGTTTTTTGATGATTATTTAACCATTGTAAATTGCAGTGATGAAAGTATTGTTTCATCTTTTCCATCACAGGATAAAGTTAAAGTAATTGTTAAGGATGATACTCATTTTTTCATAAATCATTATCCTGATAG
>CADAAJ010000020.1:2504-27166 GCA_902785855.1 uncultured Methanobrevibacter sp.
CGATTTTTAAAAAAGATTTAGAAAATATTTTACCTGATAATGTTGATGCTTTTATTTTAAATCCTCTTAATCGGCATGATTTTTCAACTGATGCAATTGAATATATAAAAAGTTTTAATGTTCCAATATTTGTTTCTATTCAGGGTTTTTTAAGAGTTCCAAACGTGCAAGTAAATGAAAATTACACTATTAAATTAGAAGACTTTGATGAATTAAGTAACATTTTATCCGGTGTTGATGTAATATTTTTAGATGTTGGTGAAGAAAACATAGTTGGTAATGACTTTGATGTAGATGAAGTTGTTATAACTAATGGAAGTCATGGATCTAGAATAATATCTGGTGGTGAAATTAAGATTGATGCAGTTAAATGTGATAACGTTGTAGATACAACTGGTTGTGGAGATACATTTATGGCAGCTTATATTACACAAAAATTACTTAATAAATCATCTGCTGAGGCTGGAAACTTTGCTTCAAAAATAGCCAGTGATAAAATAAAAAACAATGGTCCATATAAAATTTAATTTTTTCAACTGATAAAATTTAATGAAATATCTATTTTTCTCTAATTAATTCTTTTTTAGGGGCCACATTGATTTTTAAGGGATATTTTATTTTTTATATTATAAATTTTATTTTAATTTTTTAATACTTTGTTAGTTTATTTATTTATTAAATTGTAGCTTTTCTTTTGCTTTTTATTACCTATTAGAAAACTTTATAAATAAATATGATTATAATTATATATGATTTCTGAATTTTTTTCTACACTATAAAGGGTCATCATGTTAAATAAATCTAATAATATAATTGAAAAGGAATTTAAGAATTTACGTAAGGAGCTTTTGGACTTAACTTTAAGAAATCAACTTCTTAACTTTAAATCAAGAGCTAAAACTATTACAATACTTAATCAATCTCCATTGAATCTTTTCCAAACATTAGTGCTACAAGAAAATAAAATGTATTTTGTAGCTAATAAAAAAGATAAGAAAGAGGATAAATCTTCTGTATGGGATCACATTCCTTTTGATTTTTCTAAGTTTTCTGAAGGAGATAAAAAATTAGCTACTGATTTGACCCCTAAAGAGCTTCAAAAAAGATTGTATTATATTAATAATCAGGCTAAAACAATGCTTCAGGAACAGGGTTATAATATTTTATATTTGGCTATTGGATTTTTGGAGTGGAAAGATAAATCCAAACCTCGCCAAAAGAATAATGCTCCTTTAGTATTGATTCCTGTTTCAATGGAGAGAAAAAAAGTTGGTGAATCATTTAATCTTGAATGGACAGGTGAAGATATTCAAACCAATATTTCTCTTAAAGCTAAATTATTGGATGCAGGTATTGAACTTCCTGATTTTGAATTTAAAAGATATGGTGAAGTTATTGATCACTATATTGCAAGTGTTCGCCGTGCAGTATCACGTATGGATGGCTGGCAGGTAAATGATAATGTTGCTTTAGGTTTTTTTAGTTTCACTAAATTTGTAATGTATAATGATTTAAATCCTGAAGCATGGGCTGATAATGTTGATTTAACTAAAAATGAATTGATTCAGGCTATTTTTAATCCTGCTAAAAATGATGGTGAATCCTTTAAGGAAGAAGATATTGACTCACGGCTCGAATATCAGAATATGTATCAGGTTCTTGATGCAGATTCATCACAGATTGCAGCTATTCAGGATGTTAAAGCAGGTCGTAATTTAGTTGTGGAAGGTCCTCCTGGCACTGGTAAATCACAAACTATTGTTAATTTGATTGCAGAGCTTTTAGCTGAGGGTAAATCTGTTTTATTTGTTTCTGAGAAAATGGCTGCGCTTGATGTTGTAAAAGACAGATTAACAAGTGTAGGTTTAGGTAAATTTGTTTTGGAATTGCATTCTCATAAAACTAGGCGTAAAAAATTCCTTAAAGATTTGCAAAAGGCAACTAATGTAAGGTCTCAGGGTACATTGGATATAGACCAGACTATTCGTAAATTAGAAACTTTACGTCGCCAACTTGATGATTATTCTCAAATTATTCACAAACCATTATTTGCAGTTAATTTATCTGCTTTTGAATTATATGGTATGAAGGAATCTGCTGATGACCATTTTGCAAGAAAAAATACTATAATGCCGTTGGTTAGATTTGATAATCCTGAATCCATCACTTTAAAAGATTTGGATGATATGAAAATAGCTCTTGAAAACTTATCTGAGTTATATCAAACTATTTCTGCTGAAAATCCTTGGAGTAAATGTGCTCCGAAGAGTTTGCTTCCTGCTGATTTAAGGGAAATTGAAATGTTAATTAATGATACATTATTTGCATTGGATAATTTCCTGGTTGAACGTGGAAGAGTTTATGATATTTATGGAATTAAAAAACCGGATACTTTAAATGAGTTTAATAATTCTCTTTCAGCTTTTGAAATTATTAAATCACAGAATGCAGAATTAATTGATGGTTCTATTCTAAAATCTGGTGCATGGTTTGGTAATAATGATGATGCATTCAGATTAATTCAGGAACTTCAAAGATATCGGAAATATGCTCCATTTATGAAGAAATTTAATCAGTCTATTTATCAGGCTGACATTGATGGATTGATTTATGAACTGCAGCAGCTTTCACATAAAAAATTCAAATTCTTCTCAGGTAAACAGCATATTGAACTTGTTGAGAGATATTACGCTGTTCCTGTCACAGATAGTATTGAAGATATTATAAATGATTTAACACAGGCAAAAGCTATTATTAAAATTAAAAATACTTTGGATGTTAATCATAAATTAGGTGAAAAATATTATGGAGCTTATTGGCATTTAAATGCTAATCCTAAAGATTTAAAAGCTATTGCTAATTGGATGCATGAATTCAATGCTCTTGTTCAGGAAGGTACCTTTTCCCAAAAAACTATTGATTTGTTAAGTAAAGATTTATATGATATTAAACCTGAAAGAGACCTTGCAGAGTATATTGACTCTGGTGAAAATTTTGTACGTGTTCTTACAAGACTTAAGGATAAATTAAATCCAAGAAGTAAATTAATCTTTAAAAGAGAAACTGGGGATGTTCCTTTCGAATCATGGAAAGAACAATTGTATAACTGGAGAGGTCAATTATCCAGTCTTCATTTATGGTCTCAATATTTAAATACAAAAAATGCTCTTGAAAGTTCTAATGCACGCATGTTTGTTGAGTCAATTGAAAAAAGAAACATTAAAAAAGAAGATATTGTTTCATTGGTTGATGGTAATTTTGCAGATTCTCTTTTAAACATTTTATTTGTTGAAAATCAGGAACTGGCTACTTTTGTTGGTGAACTTCATGAAAATAGAATTCGTGAATTTAAAGATTTGGACAAAGAAATTTTAACATTAAACAGAAAAAGAATCTATCAGAAATTAAATAACAATATTCCTAAAATATTTGGTGGAACAGAAGATCCTCAGGCTAAAATATTGGCAGGTGAATTTACAAGAAAAAGTGGCCACATGCCTGTTAGGAAATTACTTGAAAAAACTGGTGGTATGATAAAACAAATTAAACCATGTTTTATGATGTCTCCATTATCTATTGCACAATATTTGGATCCAACTAATGAAGAATTACAGTTTGATGTAGTAATTTTTGATGAAGCAAGTCAGGTTAAACCAGAAGATGCATTGGGTGCATTTATGAGAGGTAAAACAGCTGTTGTTATGGGTGATACTCAGCAACTTCCTCCAACTTCATTTTTTGACCAGATGTCTGATGCAGATAGTGATGAAGAAGAGGCAACTTCTCTTGATATGGAAAGTATTTTGCATTTGTGTAAACTTTCATTCCCGGTTAAAATGCTTAAATGGCACTACAGGTCTCGTCATGAATCTTTAATTTCAGTTTCAAATCGTGAATTCTATGATGATGATTTATTGGTTTATCCTTCACCTTCACATAATGATCCTGAACTTGGTTTGAAATTCCATTATAATCCAAACACTGCTTATGAGAGAGGTTCATCTTCTGCAAATCCACTTGAAGCTGAAGATGTTGTAGAAGAAATATTCAACCATTTTGAAAAATATGGTGATACAAAAAGTTTAGGTGTCGGAACATTTTCCGTTGCTCAGAAAAATGCTATTTTGGAAGCTCTTGAGGTAAAACGTAAACAGCACCCTGAATATGAATCATTATTCTCAGAAAATAAGGATGAACGTTTCTTTGTTAAAAATCTTGAAACAATACAAGGAGACGAAAGGGATGTTATTTTAATCAGTGTTGGATATGGTTATGATAATGACAGAAAAATGTCTCTTAATTTCGGTCCATTAAATCAGGATGGTGGGGAAAGAAGACTTAATGTATTAATTACTCGTGCAAGGGAAAAATGTGTTGTATTTTCAAACTTTAAAGCTTATGATATGAAACTAACAGCCAACCCACCTTATGGTGTAAAAGCTTTAAGAGAATTCTTAGAATATGCAGAAAATTTAACATTAGGTACTCATAAAGCTGATGATTATAGTAGAGAACCATTTGAAGATGCTATTGCTAGCTTTTTAGAAGAAAACGGTTATCAGGTTGCAAGACAAATTGGATGCGCAGGATTTAGAGTTGATTTGGCTATTGTTGATGATGAAAATCCGGGTAAATATATTCTTGGAATAACAACTGATGGAAAAATGTATTCATCAAGTAAAGTAGCTCGTGATAGGGATAGGCTTCGTGAACAGGTTTTAACTGGTTTAGGCTGGAAACTTTATCATTTATGGTCAACTGATTGGTATAGAAATAGGGATTTGGGCCGTAAAAAACTTTTGGCAAATATTGAAAAATCAATTAAACAAACCAGAGAGGAAGAAAAACGAAAATCTGAAGAAGCTAAAAAATTAGCTGAAAAAAGAAGATTGGAAGCTGAAAAAAAAGCTGAAGAATTACGTTTAGCTCGTGAAAAAGAATTGGCTGAAAAAGCTGAAGCAGAAAAAGAAGAAATCAATTCTGAAGATATTGGTCCATCTGATTTTGTTGAAGTTGAAAAAGTTGATGATGGTGATGTTTTAGAAAAACCAATTGATGTTGGAAATATTAAACCGGATGAATTCTTTGATGATGAAGATGAATCAGAGTTTATTGAAGATAATAATAAATCTGGTAATGATAAAAAAACAGATTCTAAAGATAAAATTACAGAATCTGGTGAGGATAATTTAACTGAAGAAAATTCAGATATTGATTCTCAAGAAAGTGATGATGATTTAACTGATAAAGATGTTGTGTCTGATGAGTCTATTGAAAAGACCGGTGGGGAAAATTCAAATAGTAATAAAGATGATGTGTCAGAATCTGTTGAGGATGATGTGGATTTAACTGGAAGTGATGAGAAAGAAAGTAGGGATGAAAAATCAAATAATGATTCGGATAATAATCATAAATCTTTTAAAGATAAATTCAAATCATTTTTAAAACATGATGATTCTCATGATAGCTCTGAATCTTCTGGAATTAAATTTAATTCAAATTTAGGTGAAAATTCTGATTTAGAGGATGTTATATCTAAAGATGTAAAAAAATCAGATAATAAAAACGATGAGTATGTTGATTTAGGTTCTGATGATGATTATATTTATGTAGATCACAGTAATGATGAAGTTATTGAAGATAGTGATAAAACAGATGTTAAAAAAGATAACTCACAAAATGATGAACCAACAATTAAAAAAGATAATTTGAATAATAAAAAAGATAAAGCTCAAAGTGATGATTTGAGTAATAAACCTGATGGCGAAGATATTTTAGTTAAGGATATTGTTGATATTGATGAAACTTCACAAAATGAAGAAAAATCTGGCGATGATAAGTCTGATTCTGATGAGTATGTTGATTTAGGTTCTGATGATGATTATATTTATGTAGACCACAGTAATGATGAAGCATCTACTTTAGATGATAAAGAAACTTCATCTGATGATGATATATCTAATTTGGATGATGAGGAACTTTCATCTGAAAATGATGATGTTGATGAATCTAAAAATCGATCACACCTGTCTGGAAAAGCAAGTTTTGTTAAATCATTTATAAATGATGTTGTTAGTGGTGAAACTCAGCTTCAAAAAGAAGAAATTGAAACAGTTAAGGGCGAAATAATTGATGATGATAAGACAACTGCTGAAAAATCTAGAATTGATGAAGATTTAGTTATTGAAGCTAAAATTATTGATGATGAAGAAGATTTAAATATTTTTAATGATGAATTGCCGGATTGGAGTAATGAAGATGTTCCTCTTGAAAGACCTACTCCAAAAGGCCCAATTAATGATGATGAATTAAATATTTTCACTGATGAGTTACCTGATTTGAGTGATGATGAAGAATTTGACATAGTAAACCATGCTAAGGAAGAATATATTGATGAAGTATTTGATAATAATGAATTAGAAAATGAAATTAAAAATAAAACTAATGAAAATTCTGAGTCAGATATTGAAAATAATCAAAGTGAAAGTGAAAAATACTCTGATGATACTTCATCATATACATCTGATGATAATTATTATAAAGGTGCAAGAGATGTTACAAATCCTCTCAGAAAAAATAATGTTTACTATAAAGAGGAACACAGAAACAAATCATTTAAAGATTCTATTAAAGGAATCAAAAAAGATATGAAATACATTAACAAATCACTTAATGAAATTGAAAATCCAACAGAAATTAATTATGTTTCTGTAGTTGACAGAACAGAAGAATTTGACATGGATGAGTATTTATCAAGACCTAGTGATGATGATTCTGATAAAATTCTTGAAAAAGAAAATAAATTAACTTTTGCTGAAAAAGAAGAACAAAGAATTGAAAAAGAACGTATGATGGAAACTCTTGAAAATGAAATAGCTAGTGATGATAATGTAATTGTCACAGTTCATGAACAAGAAAGAAGAGAAGAATTAAAAGACCAGGCATTGGAAGATATTATTCAATCTGCTAATGAAGATTATAGGGAAATCGAAAAAGAAAGATTTAAACAGGACAATCAATTAAAAACTTTTGATAATCATAAACTTCCAGGTAAAAAGAAACTTGAAGACAATATTAAAGATTATACTTTTGCAACCGATATTGGCTTAAATTCATCAGATGATTTATATAATCAACCTATTGAAAAAGTAGCAGATTCTCTTAAAAAGATTGTTAATGTTGAAGGACCTGTTCATATTAAAGAAGTTAATAATAGGGTTAAAGATAGCTGTAATATTAAACGTGCCGGTGTTAAATTAAAAAATACAGTCAATCAGGCTATTGAAAATGCGGAGAATTCCGGTGATATTATTGTTATTGGTGACTTTTTATATGATGCATCAAATAATGATGTTAATATCAGAAAAAGAAATAAACCGAATATTGAATTAATTTCTGATGAAGAGATTGCAAAAAGTATTGAACTGGTTTTAATTCATAAAAATGATTTATCTACAAAAGATATAGCAAAAGAAGCTTCACGTAATTTCGGATTTAAATCCACTTCTAAGAAAACTGCTTCAAGAATTAACAGTGTCTTGGATTTAATGATAGCAAATAATAAAGTTAAAATCATTAATGATTATGTTGAACTTCAATAGTGTTTAAAATGTCAACTAAAGTCAAATCTCCAGATAATTTACCGAATAAACCTGGTGTTTATATAATGCGTGATGATACAGACACCATAATTTATATTGGTAAAGCAAAAAATCTTGTTAAAAGAGTTAAGTCTTATTTTAGAGAAAAACTCGACAGACCTAAAACTCAAGTTTTAATGAGTCATTTTGATAGTTTGGAGTATATTGTTACTAATTCTGAAAAAGAAGCATTAATTTTAGAAGCTAATCTTATTAAAAAACATCGTCCAAGATATAATGTTCAGTTAAAGGATGATAAAAGATATCCTTATGTTAAAATCACTGATGAGAAGTTTCCAAGATTGGTTATAACAAGAAATGTTACAAAAAATGGAATTTACTATGGTCCTTTTACTGATGTAGGTTCAGTTAAACAAACAGTTAAATTCTTAAAATCATTATTTAAAATCAGAACATGCCGCAATATGGACGGACCATGTTTAAACTCACAAATTGAATTGTGTTATGCTCCATGTAGTGGAAATATTTCCCAGGAGGAGTATGGTGAAATTATAAATAAAATTGATTTATTTTTCCAGGGAAAATATTCAACTATTGTTAAAAATCTTAAAAAAGAAATGATGGATGCTGCAAAAAACGAACAATTTGAAAAAGCAGCTGTTATAAGAGATCAGATATCTTCAATTGAAGAAATTATGGAAAAACAATTTGTTGAATTGATGGATGATGATTTGGATCAGGATGTAATAGCTATTTCACAGGGAAAAAATGAAGTGGTAGTTATTATAATGCCAATTAGAAATGGTAAAATTGTAGGACGTGATGACTTTTTGATGAGCGGATCACAATATGATTCATCATCAGAAATTGTATTTGCTTTTATTCAACAGTATTATGGTTATAATAGACATATTCCTAAACAGATTCTTTTAGATGAAGATATTGATGATAAAGAACTTCTTCAAGATTGGTTAAGTGATTTACGAGGAAATAAAGTCCATATTAAAGTTCCTCAAAAAGGTGTTAAATTAAGACTGGTAAATATGGCACGTAAAAATGCTGAAATTATCCAGCATCAAAAGAAAAAGATGGAAAGTGCATTAATAGAGCTTAAAAAGTACCTTAAACTTGAAAAAATGCCTCGTGTCATTGAAGGTTATGATATTAGTAACATTTCAGGGAAGTTTGCTGTCGGTTCAAAAGTGTCTTTTAAAGATGCTAAACCCAATAAGAAGAAATATAAACATTTTAGAATGGAAACTCCCGGACCAAATGATTTTGCGATGATGGAGGAATTATTGACTCGCAGACTTAAAATGGTGGATAGGGATCCTGAACCAGATTTAATAGTAATTGATGGTGGTAAAGGACAACTTGGAATGGCTTGTGGTGTTTTAGAAAAATTAAATCTCACTCACATTCCTATTATTGGACTTGCTAAAGAGTTTGAAGAGATTTACATTCCAAATTCTAAACGCCCTATTATTATTCCAAAAAATAATAAGGCACTTCATTTGCTTCAACAAGTCCGTGATGAATCACATCGTTTTGCAATTACATATCACAGAAAGCTTCGTAGTAAAAATATATCTTCTTCACCATTAGATGATATTGTTGGTATTGGTGAAAAACGAAAGATTGCTCTTTTTAAATCTTTTGGTAATATTGATAATATTAAAAAAGCCTCTGTTGATGAATTAGCTAAAACAAAGGGTATGAATCAAAAATCGGCAGAGAATGTATATAATTATTTTCATTAAAAATTTTTAAAAAATCGCTAATTTTCAATTAAATTTAAATATAAGTAGTTATTTAAACCTTTTATAGACAAATAAAAGGAATTAATATATATGGTAAAATGTCCACGATGTGGTTATGAAAATTCATCCTCATCAAAATATTGTGATAATTGTGCATATCTCCTCTCTGATTCTGACGGGAAGCTTATCAAAGTTACTAAACGTCGAAGCAGTTGGAATATGGGCATGGGCAAAAAAATTGTTATTGTATTGGGTATTATTGTAATAGCACTTTTATTGTTTTCATTAATATATAATGCTACACAACCCTCTAATCAAGAATCTTTAAATGTTGTTACTGATGATGGAAGTAGTAAACAATCCTCTTCTTATCCGTATAAAGTCCTCATTGACTACAATGGTAGTTGGTATGTTGAAATGGGTGATCCTAATTATCTTCTTACAGAATCTGGTAAAGGTACAAAATCATTCCAGCTTGACTGTTCATCATGGGATAAAGTTTATGTAAATGTCCAAAAATATGGTGGTAATGGGGAACTTAAAGTTAAACTTTTAAGAAATGGTAATGTTGTTGGTGAAAATACAACTAATGGTACTGGTAGTGTAAAGTTAACTTATAATTATTAACTTTCCAGTTCGTTAACTTTACTTTCAAGTAGTTCAACAAGTTCATCAGTTTTATATAGCCTGATTTCTTGAGATTCTTTAACATCGAAAATTTTGATAAATGTAATTAAATCATTACATAACTGTTCGTATCTGATACTTAATGTATTAAAGTTAGACAGTAGTGCAAATGCTTTGTCTTGTTCTAATTTATCAGTTTCTCTAAGAATTCTTTCAATATTTGCAAAATGTGTTTCAATCATGATTTTGTCCTGATTTAATGTATCAATGTATTCTTTATTTTTATTTTCGCTAGCCATAATTATCACTAATTTTTATTTTGATATGATATAATTATAAATACTTTTATTAATATATTTTTCAATTAGTTTTAAATGAGGCATGCATAATGATAAAAGTTGAAAATGTAAGTAAATATTATAAATTAGATGATGGAACTTCTATTAAAGCACTTGAAGATGTTAGTTTTGAAGTTGAAGAAGGTGAGATACTTGGAATCATGGGAAGAAGTGGTTCAGGTAAAACTACTCTTTTAAGAGCTTTAAGAGGTGTTGAACATATTGATGACGGGAGTATTACTGTTGGTAAAGTTAATGTAACTTCTTCATCTTCTCAATTTTATTATAACAATCTTAAAAAAGAAACTGCTATTCATCTTCAAAGGTCTTTTGGTTTATGGCCTGATACTGTTCGTGAGAATGTTTTAAGAAAATTATATGCACGCAGGTATTTTGATGAAGGAGATACTAATTTTGAAATTGCCGAAAGTGAGTTTGGTGATGAAGCTGATGAATTACTTGAATTGGTTTCTTTAACTCATAAAGCAGATCATTATGCATCTGTATTAAGTGGCGGTGAAAAACAAAGACTGATAATGGCTCGTCAACTTGCTAAAAAACCTAAAGCTTTACTTTTGGATGAACCTGCAACAATGGCATGCCCTAAAACAAAGCAAGAAATACTGGATGCAGTTAAAAAAATCAACAAAGAACTCAATATTACTGTTATTGTTGTATCACATTTACCTGATGTTCAAAAATACTTGGCTGATAAAGTTATTTTGCTAGAAGATGGCGAAATTGCAGATGTTGGTTCTCCTGATGAAATTTGCGATAAATTCATGCAGAACATGGATGATGTTGTAGATATTGAAAATATATCAACTGATGAGGATATTATTGATGTTTGTGATTTAAACAAACGTTTTTACTTATTAACTGGTGGGGAAGTTTTAGAAATTGAAGATATTAACTTTAAAGTTCAAAAAGGAAATATTTTAAGTTTAATAGGACCTAGTGGTGCCGGTAAAACTGTTCTTTTAAGAATGCTTGCTGGTTTGGATGATCCGGATAAAGGAGAAGTATTATACAATGTTGATGGACAGTGGTGTGATATAGATATTCCTGGTTTGGGACGTATGAAAATCCGCTCTCAGTTAGGTTTTATGCACCAGGAATTTGCATTAAGTCATTATTCTACTGTACTGAATCAGTTGGCTACAAGATTAGGCTATAAAAATCAGGATATTATTAATGAGGCTAAAGCAAGAGCTGAAAAACTAGGTCTTAGTGAGGAATTATTGGATTCATTTTACCTGCTTACTGATTTACCTGAAGTTGAAGCTAAAGAACGTTTAAGACAAGTTGGTTTGGATGCAGAAATATTAAATGATTTGTTCCCAAAATTCCCTGAAACTGCAACTAAAGAAGCTGTAGCAGATATTTTTGAAAGTCTTGATTTGGATATGGATATTTTACACAGAAAATCTTATGAATTGTCCGGAGGTCAAAAAGTCCGTGTGATGCTTTCATTAATATTAATTTCAAGACCTAAATTCTTACTTTTGGATGAACCATTTGGAGATTTAGATCCAATTACTCTAAGAACTGTGACTAATTCTTTAAAAAGAATTTCAAAAGATTATGGAATTACTATTGTGATGGTTTCTCATAACACTGATTTTATTAAGGAATTAAGTAACAGGGCTATATTTGTTGATGATGGAAAAATTGTTGATGACAGTGAAAATATAGATGAAATTGTTGATAATTTCATTGATTTCTGCCATGCAGATTATCTAAAAGGAGATTAGATAATGTTTGATATTATTGCAGTTCCTGTTGATGGGTCTGATTATGGATATGAAGCTGCTGATGTAGCTATTGAAATTGCAGAAAAATTCAACTCTAAAATAGCGGCTGTTCATGTACTTGAAGAATTTTCTTTTAACAGTTTTGATTCACAGGAAGATTCCGGTGATGAAATATTGGATAAAATTTCATTAAAAGCAGGTGAAAAAAATATTGAAGTTTTTAAGCATCTGCTTACTGCTGACCCTTTACGTGATATGAAGTTTATAATTGACCAAACTCATGCAGATTTGGTTGTTATTCATGCACATGGTGCAAACAACAATAGATTTGTTTCATTTGATGAAAATAATGTTTCAGATACTCAAATAGGTTCTGTTTCAGAAAGACTTTTGAGAAATTCTGAAGTTCCTGTTTTATTAGTTAAATAATTATTCAAAATCTTATTTTCCTATTATTTTTTTACTATACTTTTAAATATAATAAAACACTTAGTTATTTATAACTAAATTGTTTATTAATGGAGATATTTTATGATTGTAAAAGATTGGTGTTCATTCTGTGGAGAATGTGCTGGAGTTTGTCCAAGAAATTTAATTCAAGTTAGAGAGTATGCTTTAGTCTTTAATGATGATGACTGTAGAGATTGTGATACATGTATTAAAGCATGTCCGATTGATGCTTTAGAAAAAGAGGATTGATTAATATGATTGAAACTGATGTTATAGTTGTTGGTTCTGGACCTGCAGGTTCTAGTGCAGCAAAACATGCTGCTTTAGGTGGAGCAAAAGTTATTTTAATGGATAAAAAATCTGAAATTGGTGCACCAAAAAGATGTGCTGAAGGTGTTTCTATTCAGGGGCTTGAAAAATTAGGCATTGAACCTTCTCCACGTTGGGTGACTCAGGAAATTCAGGGTGTAAGATTAGTTGCTCCTGACAGTACTGATGTATGGTTAACTAAAGATGAAGTTAAACTTCCTGAAGCAGGTTACATTCTTGAGAGAAAAGTATTTGATAAACATATGGCAATGGATGCAGCAAGAGCTGGTGCTGAAATTAAAATCAAAACTTTAGTTACTGGTGTTGAAAAAATAGATGATGGATATATTGTCTGTACTGAAACAATGGGTAAAGAAATTGATTACAAATGTAAAATTTTAATCGCTGCTGATGGTCCTGAAGGTCATGTTGCAAGATGGGCAGGTCTTAAACCGGCTGCAAAACCTAAAGAAATGGAATCTGGTGTACAATATGAAATGTGTAATGTGGAATTTGAAAGACCTGGAGTTATTGAATTCTACTTTGGTTCTGTTGCACCTGGAGGTTATGTATGGATTTTCCCTAAAGGAGATGACATTGCTAATGTTGGTTTAGCTATTTTACCTCATAAAGCAGAAAAAACAGCTAAAGAATACTTAGATGATTTTGTAGCAAAATCACCTTATTTAAAAAATGCTCAAGCTGTTGAATTAAATGTTGGAGGAGATCCTGTTGGTGGTATGTCCAAAAAACTTTATGATGATAATATAATGGTTGTTGGAGATGCTGCAGGTCAAGTAAATCCTTTAACTGGTGGAGGAATCATTTCAGGAATGGTCGGTGGTAAATGTGCTGGTCAGGTTGCAGCTGAAGCTATTAAAGAAGACTGTTCTAAAAAATTCCTTAAACAATATGATAAAATGGCTCATGATGAATTGGATTATGAGATTAAAAGATACAAAAAAGTTCAAGAATATTTACTTACCTTATCTGATGATGAATTAGATAGTATTGCACATGCTTTTGAAGGTGAAAGTTTTGAAAAAATTTCAACAACTGAAATTGTTAAAAAATTAATTAAAATATCTCCGAAAGCATTACTTAAATTAGGTAAATTTATCTAGGTGTTTTTTAATGATTCTCATTACTGGTGGTGCAGGTTATATTGGGTCCCATACCAATAAAGCTCTTCATAAAGCAGGTTATGATACTGTTGTTGTAGATGACTTATCAAAAGGATATGAAAACTTTATTAAATGGGGTAATTTTGAAAATTATAACACTGGAAGCAGTGATTTAAGGGAAGTTTTTGAAAAATATGACATTGATGCTGTAATGCATTTTGCTGCTTTTATATCAGTAGGAGAATCTGTTGAATTTCCTCAGAAATATTTTAAAAATAATTATAAAAACACTCTTAATCTTTTAAAACTCATGAGGGAATTTGGTGTTGATAAATTTATTTTCTCATCAACTGCTGCTGTATATGGAAATCCTCAAAAGATTCCAATTACCGAAGATCAAGATTTAAAACCAATTAATCCTTATGGACACTCCAAATTTATCACTGAAAAAGCTTTACAAAGAGAAGCTGAAAAGGGTGATTTTAATTATGTATCTTTAAGATACTTTAATGCAGCAGGTTGTGATTTTGACGGTGAGATAGGGGAATTACATGACCCTGAAACTCACTTAATTCCATTAATACTTGATGCTGCTATTGGAAAGCGTGAGAGTATTTCTATTTTTGGTGATGATTACGATACTCCTGATGGAACTTGTATTCGTGATTATATTCATGTAAATGATTTAGCTGATGCTCATATAAAAGCATACGAATATTTATGCAGTGAAAATGAATCAAATGTCTTTAACTTAGGTAATGGTGAAGGTTATTCTGTTCGTGAAGTTATTGACATGTGTAAAAAGGTCACTGGATGTGATTTTGAAGTTGTTGTTGATGAACGCCGTGATGGTGATCCTGCAAGATTAATTGCTGATTCAAGTAAAATTCGTGAAAAATTAGGTTGGACTCCTCAATATGATTTATCCAAAATTGTTGAGTCTGCTTGGATGTGGCATAAAAAAATTAATTCAATTTAGGTTATTTTATGGATAGCGAAACTCAAGATTTAAAAATTGATGTTCGTATTATAGTTTCCGATTTGGATATTGCACAAATAGTTTCAAAAGCGGTTAATAATATTCAACTTGAAGATGACTACAATATTGTTGTTTCATCTATTATTCCAACAGTAGAATTAAATATTGTTAAAAAAGTAGCTAACGGTGCTGATATTTTATTAATTGGCAGTTATGGCTGTGATAAAACATATAATATTCTTTTTAATGAATTAAAAACTGATTTTAATCATGTTGGTTTATTAAATTATTCTAATATTTTTGCAGATGATGAATCCATTGATTTTAAGCAAGCTGAAAAAGAGATTCTTAATTCAATAATAAAATCTACATTATCTTATTCTTTAAATTTAATAAATGTTCATACTTTGGAAAATAAACTTATGGAAGTTACTCATAATTATAATAACTTATTGGATGATTATAATCAAACTATTAAAGAACAAGAGGTTTTATCTCAGGAAAACAGAGAATTAATTGAAGATTTAAATAATCTAAAATCAGAATTTAATTCTTTTAAATTACGTTATGATGATATTTATTCAAAAGAAATTCTTGAAATTTTTAATCTGAATGATTTGTGGCAGGATAATTTTCATGAAGAATTGGTTGATGAAAATAAGATTGTCTTTGCTTCAAATAAATTTAAACCAGATAATATTATTGTTGGTCAAGGTTTAATTGCTGCTCAATCAATAGATAAAGCTATTGAATGGTTAAATATTGTTAGAACTGCATTAATTTTTATAGAAAATAATGAAAATGAATTGAAAGAGGATTTATTAGGTACTGGTGAAAATAAACCTCCTGAAGTTCATGACGATTATGATATTCCAAACACATTTGAAAATTTTTGGGATTGAATCATTATAATTTTATACTAGGTTAAAGAAATAATATATTATAGTATTATTAATGGTGTTAATACATGCAAGGAGAAATGGAAGACAAGTGTGGTATTGTTGGATTTCATTGTAAAGATGAATCTAGGAATGTTGCATCTTTAGTTTATTATTGTTTATATGCTTTGCAACATAGAGGTCAAGAATCAGCCGGAATTGCTACATTTAATCCAAATAAAGGGTTGAATTATTATTGTGGTATGGGTTTAATAACTGATGTTTTTAAAGATTATGAGATTCAGAATTTGGAAGGAAATATGGCTATTGGTCATGTGAGATATTCCACTACTGGTCAATCAAAACTTGAAAACTCACAACCTTTTGTTACTGATTTTGATGATGGATTTATTGCTATGGCTCATAATGGGGATATTGTAAATTCTGGTGAGTTAAGAAAAGAACTTATTGCTGAAGGTTTTGAATTTAAATCCGACACTGATTCTGAAGTTATCTGTTACATGCTTAAAAAAGAACATTATTATAATAATAAAAGCATTATAGATTCTATTGAAGCTGTTTCAAAAAAATTAGTAGGTTCTTATGCCTTAGTTATTTTGGTTAATGGTGAATTATATGCAGTAAGAGATCCTATGGGTATTAAACCACTTGCAATTGCTGATCGTGGTGATGATTTTATACTTGCTTCTGAAACTGTTGCTTTTGATGTAATCAATGCAAAATTTATTCGTGATATTAAACCTGGTGAAGTTGTTTATTTTGAAGATGATGAAATAAAATCTCATATTCTCGAAATTGCGAATGATTGTAAACTTTCTCATTGTATGTTTGAATATGTTTATTTTGCAAGACCTGACAGTACTATTGATAATATAAATGTTTATCAAACTAGGATGAATATAGGACATAAATTATATGAGTTATATCCTATTGATGCTGATGTTATAATTCCTGTTCCTGATTCATCAATTCCTGCAGCTATTGGTTATTCAAGGGCATCAGGTATTGATTATGGTGAAGGTTTAATTAAAAATAGGTATGTTGGAAGAACATTTATTATGCCTACTCAGGAAGAAAGAGAGTTAGCAGTTAGACTTAAATTAAATCCTATTAAAGAAGCTATTGAAGGCAAAAAAATTGTTTTAATTGATGATAGTATTGTTAGAGGAACTACTTCTAAAAAATTAATTGATCTTGTTAAGGAATCTAATCCTTCTGAAATCCATTTTCTTGTTGGCTGTCCGCCGGTTATTTCTCCATGTTATTATGGGGTTGCAATGGCAAGTAAAAAGGAATTAATTGCTGCAAATTATTCTGTTGAAGAAATTAAAGAGCAATTGGATATTGATTCATTAGGTTATATTACAATTGATGCTCTTATTGAAGCTATAGGAATGCCTAAAGATAATTTATGCTTAGGATGTATTAATGAAGAGTATCCTACTGAACTTCCAGATGATATTGAAGCTGAAACTTACTATAAACCTTAGATTATTATGGTAGAATTACTTTCACCTGCTGGAAATTTCATATCTTTGCGTGCTGTTTTAGAAAATGGTGCTGATGCAGTTTATTTTGGACTTGATGACTATAATATGAGAGTTAATGCTAAAAATTTCTCTCTAAATGATTTAAATAAAGTATCTGAGATAGCTAAAGAATATGGGGCTAAAACATATTTGTGTACAAATATTATTTTAAATGAAAAATTAGCCGATGAATTGAATAATAATCTGGAAATTATTGCATCAAGTGAAATTGATGGACTTATTTTATCAGATATTGGTTTAATTGAAAATACTGTTTCTCATGGTCTTGAAGCTCATATTAGTGTTCAGGAAAATGTATGTAATTCATATACATTAAAAACACTTAAAAAACTGGGAGCTAAAAGAGCTATTCTTTCAAGGGAATTGTCATTAGCTGAAATTACAGATATCTGTAAAAAATCACCAATTGAAACAGAAATTTTTATTCATGGTGCAATATGTATGGCAATTTCTGGGAGATGTTTTTTAAGTTATGGACTATATGGTCGCAGTGCTAATTGTGGGGATTGCCTTCAGCCTTGCCGTAAAAACTGGACTTTAACATATGAAGAAGGTCCTGACAATGTTGTTAACTTTTCTGATGTTGAAGATGAAAGATTCATTGTCACAGGAAGTGATGATGAAAGTTATAGAACAAATTTTTTCTCCCCAAAAGATATGTGTATGATTGAATATATTCCTGAATTAATAAAATCGGGTGTAACATCATTTAAAATTGAAGGAAGAGCCAGAAGCCCGGATTACGGAGCATTGGTGACAAATGTTTACAGACAGGCAATTGATGAGTATTGCAATAATCCTCTAGATTATTCTTTTAATAATAAATGGCTGGATGACTTAAACAGTGTTTTCAATCGTGGATTTGATACTAATTTTTATTTCACTACTCCATTTGAAACCAGTGAGGATAATCAGTCAAAATATATTAAAAAAGATATTGGTCAGGTTGTAAATTACTACAATAAGGTAAAAGCTGCTGAAATTAGAATATGGGATGATTTATCTATTGGTGATAAAATCATCATCCAGGGTCAAAAAACAGGCTCAATTACTCATCAAATTGATTCAATGCAGATTGACGGTGAAAATGTGGATACTGTTGGAAAAGGATGTAATGTTGCAATTGCAATTCCAACAAAAGTTAGAAAAAATGATTTTATTTACAAATTAGTTGAGAGGAATGCTTGTGATTAAAAAAATAGCAATTTATGGTAAAGGTGGAATTGGGAAAAGTACTACTGTAGCTAATTTATCTGCTGTATGGGCAAAGGACGATTTGAACTGTCTGGTAATTGGTTGTGATCCAAAAGCAGATACTACACGTACATTATACGGTTCAAGAATTCCAACTGTTGTTAACACATTAAAAGATAACAGAAATCCTGAAGTTGAAGATTTGGTTTTCACAGGTTTTAAAGATATTAAATGTGTTGAAAGTGGTGGACCGGAACCTGGTGTAGGTTGTGCTGGACGTGGTGTTATTGTTGCTATGAAAAGACTTGAAAAATTAGGCATTTTTGACGAAGATTTGGATGTTGTTGTATATGATGTTCTTGGGGATGTTGTTTGTGGTGGTTTTTCTGTTCCTCTTCGTGAAAAATATGCAGATGAAGTCTTAATTGTTACTTCTGGAGAATATATGTCTCTTTATGCAGCAAATAATATTGTTCGTGGTGTTGAAAAACTTAAAGGTAATTTAAGCGGTATTGTCTGCAATTGCCGTAATGTAGAACGGGAAGAAGAAATTGTTAATGACTTTGCCAAAAGGATAGGAACACATGTAGTTGGAACAATTCATAGAAGTAATTTAATTCAAGATGCTGAATTAGATGCAAAAACCGTCGTAGAAAAATATCCTGAAAGCTATGAAACACAAGAATACATTGACCTTGCTTCAAGCATTATGAATAATCAAAGTGCACCAACACCGAAGCCAATGTCTGATGTTGAATTTGAAGATTTTTTTAAATCATACCTGAAGTAATATTTCCAATTATTATCATAGAAAATTAAAACTAAATATGAGGTAAATAAAATGTTATTTGTAAATTATCCGAAATGTTCAACTTGTCGTAAAGCTAAAAAATGGTTGGATGATCATAATTTTAATTATGAATCAAAACATATTGTTGATGATAATCCAACTGCTTTGGAATTGCGCACATGGTGGGAAAAATCAGATTTACCGCTTAAGAGATTTTTCAATACAAGTGGGATGAAATATCGTGAACTTAAATTAAAAGACAAACTTCCTAATATGTCTGAAGAAGAACAAATTAATCTTTTAGCAACTGATGGAATGCTTGTAAAACGACCAATTATTGTAGATGATGATTGTGTATTAGTTGGATTTAAAGAGAATGAATGGGAAGAAAAGTTATTATAATAAGAAGATAGCTAGAATTTTTTGATTTTAACCCTTCGGAGGAGTAATCTAAAAGATTATTAAGGGTGATTCGCAATGTTATCTCAAAAAATTCATTCTGTATTATGTTTTTAAGGGGATTAATTATTTTTTTTGGTTTGACAATATTTTGGAGGAGTAAAATTTAATTTTACCCTTTTTAGTGTCGATATAGATATTGGTTTTTTTTACTACTACATTAATTAGATGTGTTTTTTTCACAATTTAATAAAGGAAAATATCTCATTTTATTTTTTTTAATATATTTATACATTTTTCACTATCTTCTTTAATATGAAAGTCACATGATAGCAACTTTCACTAACAACTTAGAATATTGATATATAAATGCTTTTTGTAACCATTTGGTCACTTAAATTTTATAACCGAAAACTTTATATATTATAAAAACAAGTCATTATAGATGACTGATTTTTTTTGGGAGGTAACTATTATGGAATTGAATAAACATATTATAAAATGCCCTATTGAATTAGTTGTTTCAATGATTAGAAAAAAATGGGTTATCCAGATAATTCGAGATTTATTCTATGGTAAATCAAGATTCAACGAATTTAAAGAAGGAAAACCTGATCTTTCAAATAAAGTTTTAAGTAATTGTTTAAAAGATATGGAGAAAAACGGACTAATCGATCGCATTGTAGATAAATGTGATAAAAAGGATGTTAAATATTTTTTAACAGAAAAAGGAAAGTCACTAAATAAAGTTCTCTATGAGATAGCTATGGTGACTGTTGATGGTGAAAAGTATTCTGATAAACTCAGAAATGACTTAAAAAAATCATTTGAAGATACATTATTGTAATCAAATATTATTATAGGGTTTCGGTGTGGACCCTAAAAAACTACTTTTTTTAAATTAATTAAATGCCTATGCATTAACTTTAAAAAACAAAACAATCATATTTATAATTGAATAAATATTTTAGGGGACAAAATATTGTTAGATATAAAAGTATTTAGGGAAAATCCCGAATTAGTTATTGACTCTGAAAAAAAGAGATTTAGACAAACAGAAAATGTTGAAAAAGTAATTGAATATGACACTTTATGGAGAGAAGGCGAAAGAAAACTTAATTCTTTAAGATCAGAAAAAAATAAATTGTCCAAATCATTTAAAAAAGCTAAAGAAGAAGGTAATTTGGATGATGTAATTAAAAGATCCAAAGAAGTAGCCGCTGAAATTAAAGAGCTAACTGCTAAAAACGAAGAATATCTTAAATTAAGAGATGATTATAGATATAAAGTTGGAAATATCATAGATGATGATGTTCCGATTTCAGATACTGAAGATGATAATGTTGTTGTTAAAACATATGGTGAAAAACCGGACTTTGATTTTACTCCTCTAAACCATGTTGATTTGATTAATAAAATTGACGGAGCCGATTTGGAAACTGCAGCAGATATTGCAGGTGCTCGTTTTTATTATTTAAAAAGAGATATTTTACATTTAAACTTAGCTTTAATTCAGTTTGCATTATCAGAACTTGAAAATGAAGGATATATTCCAATGCAAACACCGTTCTTTGTTAAAGGAGAAGTTGCAGCTGAAACATCAGAATTAGGAGAATTTGAAGAAACATTATATAAAGTAGAAAATGAGGATATGTATTTAATTGCAACTGCTGAGCAGACTTTAGCTGCACTTCACAGAGATGAAATCATCTCACCTGAAATGTTGCCTTTAAGATATTGTGCTCTTTCAACTTGTTTTAGAAAAGAAGCAGGTTCTCACGGTAAAGATACATTAGGAATATTCAGAGTCCATCAGTTTGAAAAAATAGAACAGTTTATTTATTCAACACCTGAAGATTCTAAAAATCAGCATGAAAAATTAATGCAGGTAACAGAAAGTATATATCAAAAATTAAATCTTCCATATCAGGTTATAGCTATTGTATCATCCGCTTTAAATGATAATGCAGCTATTAAATATGATTTGGAAGCATGGTTCCCGGGTTCAAATACATTTAGAGAATTGGTTTCCTGTACTAACTGTAAAGATTATCAGGCACGTAAAACAAAAACCCGTTTTGGAAGAGCAGGTTCTGGTGATGCTCAAATATTACATACTTTAAACAGTACTGCAATTGCAACTGAAAGAACAATGTGTTGTATTTTAGAAAATTATCAACAGGCTGATGGAAGTATTAAAGTTCCTGATGTTTTAGTCCCTTATATGAATGGTAAAACAGTTATTGAAGCTAAAAAATAATTAGTTAAGAATGGTGGATTTTGAGCTTTTTTTAAAAGAGAACTTTTTAGCAAATACAATCCCTACAAATATGGATTGTGTTGCTATATTCTTTAATATTTTTGATATACAGTGCTTAAGTTGCTTAGAGTGAAATATCATAGTTCTCTTAACAAATCAATATTTTTGTTAATTTGTTTAATTCTTTCATTAAATTTCACTTACTTTTAATAACATTGTTTATAAAAAAATAATATTATTATTTAATATTTGTATATTTTTATCTGTTACATTATTTTTTGGTTTTGAGTTCGTCTATTAATTCAATTTTTGAATTGAATTTTGTAGTAGATTTTTTTTAGTCTAAGTTATTAAGTACTTCTTTTGCTAAATCTGTATTTTCGTATAATCTGCCTTTTCTGACATTAGGATTTGTGCAAATTACCAAATTATATTTTTTCAATGCTCTTAGTATATTGGATGCATGACTTGTTGTTATACCTAATTCTTTACCTATTTCGGAAGGCATTTTGCGACCATCACCAATAAATTTTAATGTTTTAGTGCGGTAAATGCTTACTTTCACATAACCAACAATTTCAAGTAGTTTTTCTTTTTCCATATTATTAAGATTGGATTATCTATACAAAAAGTTTATATTAATAAAATATTAATAATATATTATAATTACATTCTTTTGTATTAATTTTACACACTCAATATTTTTGAAGTATATATAATTTAACTGTAGTGATTAGTTATGGTTATTGGTAAAATTAATCTTAGATTATTAGAATGTAATTTTTGAAATTATATAATATAGAGAAATTATGCTTTTTTAAAAAGTATGTTTCATAAAAAATTATATTTAAAAATAAAATGGGGGGATATTCTATTAAATTAAATAAATATAATTTATTAATTGTATTTATTTTAGTGTTGTTTTTACTATCGCTTACAGCAGTAAGTGCAAAAGACACAAACGATACTAAAATATTAAATGACAATAAAGACGAACCTGTCATAAATAGTCATGAACAAGTTCAAAAAGAATTAAAATCAGAAATAATTAATAATAATTCTGATAAACTTGTATCTACTAGTGGGCAGGCTCAAGACGAATTAAAAGAAAATAATATAGTTGAAAATAATGAGAAATTATCTGTGGAAAATTCGAATGATTTACTAAAAGCAGATAATAATAGTAAAATAATAGTTACTGTAAATAATGATGATATTTTAGGTACTGTATCTGGTTCTGGAACTTGGAAATCAATTACAGTCACAGCTACTACTCAAGTAACTGCAAAAAACACACCTAGTAGGGTTACAATTAACTCTTATGGGAATACTTTTTCTATAAATGTTAATAATATTGGTACTAAAACCGCAAGTATGAGTGCTTCATTTTCTGGAAAAACTATTACCATTACAGCTTCTGCTACTTTCACATCAACTGATAGTACTTATTTTACTCCAGGTCAAAGTTATTCTGTTACTGTATCAGTGAGTGGGGGTTATATGTCTCCTGATGTTGGAACTGGTTCTCAGTATATTGAGTTTAATATTGCACAAACTGGTTCTTTTACTGTTCCTAAGATTTCTCTTACAGGTATTACTTGTAATATTGCAAATTCCTCATATGTTTATGGTGAGGGTGGAGTTAAAATATCAGGAAAACTACAAGGTGTTGAATCTAAATTTTCTACAGCAGGTACTGTAACAGTTTATCGTGGGTCTACTGCTTTAAGTGGTAAAGGAAGTGTTGCAAGTGATGGTTCATGGTCATACACTATTACAGATAGTGATATACCTAATTCAGGGTCTCATACTTTTAAAGTAAAATATGGTGGTAACTCCTACTATAATGCTTATTCTTATTCTAGTACTGTGAGTCTTTCTGTTAGTAAGAGAAATGTAACAACTATATCTGTTAATGCTCCTATATATGATTATGCTACAGCATCTACAGTTACTATATCTGGTTCTATTACTGGTATTTCTTCTTTAGCTATTAGTGGTACTGTTGATATTTATCGTAATGGTACTAAATTAGGTAGTGCTTCTCTTACTAGTGGTACTTTTTCATATACTATTAATACTGAAAGTGCAGATGTTGGTGTATACTCTTATTGGGTTCAATATAATGGGAATACATATTATAATTCTGCAAAATCGGATAATTATAATGGTACTATAAATAGAGGTACATTAAATAATCCTACTTTTAGTACGGGTGATATTGTATATCTTAATGATAAAACTTTAACTGTTACTTTAAAAAATGCTAAAAGTACTGTGGTTAAAAATGCACTTATTACTCTTATGGGTAAAGGTATTGTTGGTAATTTAACTGCAACTACAAATAATAATGGTGTTGCTACTTTCACTATAAGTGGTTTGAATGCTACTACTTATGATGATTGGCATATTTATATTGATCAAAGTAAAAATTATAATGAATTAAATGCTAATGCTCCTAGTTTTAAGGTTACTCCTGCTACTTTAACTGTTACGGTTACAAGTAATGGAGATATTGATGCTGATCAGGATGAAATAATTACTGTTTATATTAAAAATGCTAAAAATCAAAATCTTAAAGATATGGTTGCTGTTGTAACTGGTAAAGATATTCCTCAAGGAGGAGTT
>CADAAJ010000021.1 GCA_902785855.1 uncultured Methanobrevibacter sp.
GATATTTACTCAAACATGAACAATTCATATGAAAATAAATCAACAAATACCACATCTCCAGAAGTAAGTGGATGTACAGTATTATCAATAATGAGATATGAAGAAAATGGAGAAATTGAATCCGAGTATTCAAAATCAAACATGCATGTTTATAAAAACAATACCAATCCCCATGAAAATACAAAAAAATTCTCATCAAATGTATTGGAAATGATTAAGGGAGCTATTGTAAATGGATACAGTGAAGACCAAACGTATGAACTACTTAGAAACTATGGTGTTAAACTATCAAATTACGAAAGAGAAATAAATTTAGGAGATTTAGATGCACAATACATGCTTTTAATTGAAACCCCACAGGATAAAGTTAATTATATACTGAATAATATGGACAATATTGTTTTAACAATACCAACATCCGAAGCACCTGACTGGATGATAAAAGAATTAAGTACAACATATCAATATTAAAAAAAATCTATATATATGTATTAAATAATAACTAATATTATGAAAAATCCAAGCATTTCAACAATTATCATAATAATATGTTTATTAATAATTGGACTTTATGCAATGGGAGAAGTTAATTATTTTGCTTCAAAAGTAGCTGCAGAAAAAAATTACACATCTCCAGTCATTGTAATTCCAAATATTGGTATTGAAGAAAAAATCAATAATCATTCCTTAAATCAGGGTGTTTTAAGTGAACCTGCAGGTAATGTTCCTATTAAAAATTCAATTATCTTATATGGACATAGAACACTTCAGGGTTCACCCTTTTTAAGGCTGAACGATGTTTCCATGGGAGATAGTTTAGTACTTGAATGGCCAGGCGTAGGAGAAGTAAAATATACGGTTATTAACAAAAAAGTTGTTCCTGCAAATTACCAGCTCCAACCTAGTGGAAATAACATATATTTAATTACATGTGACCCTATAGGATCAACTGAAAATAGATTAATTCTCGAAGGACAATTCCAGGGACAAGGACCTATCAATGAAGCGATTTTGCATAATAATCCTCAGGAAACAAATGCACTTATGATAACAGCATTATTTTTAATTGTGGGATTAATATTTAGCTTCTTTTATCCTAAAGATAATAGAATTTACATATTAGCAACCGTATTAATAATATCTGCAATATTATTCTATTGTTGTATAAATCCATTCCCATCGGAGTTAATATATGAAAAAATACTCTTCTTAAACGGAGGAATGTAATGGATGTAGATAAAAAATACTTTTCAAATATAACCAGCCGTGAACGGGCAATATTTGAAGGCGCCATTAGTATGGGTGCACTATTTCATCAATTCGTAGGAACACCAGTTAATAAAAACTCAAAAAAAAGCTTAGAAATAAGTATGGAAGAATCATTAAAACTGCAACCTGCAATTGATGATATAGAAGTTAAAATAAGATTCGATAAACTTGAAGAATCAATGACTGAATTTGATTATACATCACTTACCGGAGATATGCTGGATGTTAAAATACATACAAAAGTAGATAACGTTAAAGCAACCATAAGAATCGAGTTTATTGAAGAGTTAAACTATCCTTTAATGTATGTTGAAAATATAGAAGATTGAACTTAAAATATTTCTTTTAAATCTTCTATTAATTCTTTTAAATTACTTTTTTTAATGTGATTCATTAAAACTATCCGAATAGCAACCGGACATTTAGATACAGAAACATTCCAATTATATTGAGATAATTTATCTGCAAGTTCATTAGTTTCCATATCTGGATGATTAAAAGCCACAATATTTAATTCAGGTTTACAAATAACCTCATAACCTATATCTATTAAATTATCATATAAGTAATTCGTATTATCCATTAAATTCTTTGCAATTTCAGTATATCCCTCTTTTCCGAAATACTTCATTATTGCATAAGTTGCAGCAGATGATGCACCTAAACGAGTTCCAACAATTGTGGATTGAGTTTTAATAGTTAAATAAGGAGAATCAACAGCCATAACATCCAAATACTCTTGTTTTCTAAAAATTATTCCACCAGCAGGAATAGGAGCCAAACCCATTTTATGAGGATCAACAGTAATAGAACAAACACCCCTTAGTGAAAAATCAAAAACAGGAAAATCAAAACCTGCTCTTTTTAGAAATGGAATTGAAAATCCTCCAAAAGCCGCATCAACATGAAAATAAATATTATTCTTAAAAGCAATTTCAGAAAGTTCTTCAATCGGATCAATTAGACCTAATTCAGTAGTTCCCGCAATTGCAACAATTGCAACAGTTTTATCAGATATTGCATTCCTAACTGATTCTACATCAATTTTATAATTATTATCCAATTTAGCCTCAACAATCTTCAGATTTAACATATCAGCAGCTTTTTTAAAAGAAAAATGTGCAGAATCAGGAATAATTATTTCACCATCAACAATACCCTTATATTTTCTTGCATGGTTTCTAGCAGCCCTTACTGCCATAATATTAGCTTCAGTTCCGCCAGTTACAATATTCCCATAAGGTTCATTTAAAGATAATAGTTCGCCAATAGATTTTATAACTTGATTTTCTATGAATTTAGTTCCTTTAAAAAGACCAGGGTCCCCTAAATTTGTATCAAGAAATTTACAATAAACTTCTTTTGCAAAAGGATGAGCTTGAGTACACATAGACCCTAAAATTCTACCATCAGCATAATCATAATCAAGTTGATGAAGTTCATCTAATTCCTTTAAAATATCATGTTTAGAAATTGGCTTATCATCCATAAAATTACCTAAAAATTAAATAAAAAAAATAAAAAAAAGAATAAAAAAGATTATTCTTAACGTTTACGAGCAGCGTCGAGAATAATTTTTTTCTCAGCACGAGCAACAGTTTTTCTAACTTCTGCAACAGCATCAGTGTTTGAAGATACACTTGTAATTCCAAATCCTACAAGTTTTTCAACAATGTGAGGCACACTACCAGCTTGTCCACAAATACTGCATGTTACACCTGCTTCAACACATTTTTTAATTGTTCTTTCAATTAATTTCATTACTGCAGGATGTTCTTCAGTGTAGTGTTTTGCAACAAATTCATTGTTTCTGTCAACAGCAAGAGTATATTGAGTTAAATCGTTAGTTCCTAAACTTACAAAGTCAATACCGACATCAATATAATCTTCAATTGTTAATGCTGCAGCTGGAATTTCTACCATCATACCAAAGTCAACATCTTTGTGAGGTTCTAATCCTACTTCAGAACAAAGCGCTTTAGCTTGTCTTAATTCATTAGGACTTTGAGATAATGGAATCATAATTCCAATATTAGTATAACCTTGTTCATGTAATTTTTTAATAGCTTTAAATTCACATTTGAGAATTTCAGGTTGATCTAATTCTCTTCTAATACCTCTCCAACCAAGCATAGGATTGTGTTCTTCAGGTTCATTTTCTCCACCTTCTAAAGTAATAAACTCATCAGTTGGAGCATCTAAAGTCCTATACCATACAGGTTTTGGATAAAATTCATCTGCAACAATCATAACATTATCTGCAATTGTATCAATTAATTCATCTTCATTTCCATCAGCAATGAATTTTCCAGGGTGAATACCTGCAGTTAACATTAAGTGTTCAGTTCTTAAAAGTCCAACACCATCTGCACCGGTTGCTGCAGCTTTAGCAGCTGCTTCAGGCATACTTACATTAGCTTTAACTTCAGTGACAGTGATAATCGGAGCTGCTTCAACAGAACCTCCTTGAGGTGCTGCAATTTCTTCTTTAGCTTCAGAAATTCCATCATACACTAATCCTTTTTTACCGTCTAAAGTTACACCAGAATTTTCTTTTAAAGTTGTTGTAGCATCACCAGTTCCTACAACACAAGGAATACCAAGTTCACGGGAAATAATAGATGCATGACAGGTTACCCCACCTTCATCAGTAACAATTCCACTTGCTCTTCTCATAGCAGGAACCATATCCGGAGTAGTCATTGTTGTAACCATAATGTCTCCATCTTGGATTTTATCTAACTCATCGATATCCAATACAATTTTAACATTACCAGAAGCCATACCTGGACTAGCACCAAGACCTCTAACAATAACTTCACCTAAATCTGAAGATGCATCACCAGTTTCTTCTACAGAATCACCTAATGTAGTAATAGGTCTTGCTTGTAATAAGAATAAATTACCTCTTTCAAAAGCCCATTCAGTATCCATTGGTTCTTTATAATGAGCTTGAACTCTTTTACCCATTTCAGTTAATTCAATGAGTTCATCATCGGATAAAACTCTTTCTTTCCTTTTATCTTCAGGAACATTAACTTTTATACTGGTACCGTCTTCATCGTTAGTATACATTACCTTTTTATCACTGATTGTAACATTAATAATCTCATTGTCTTTTTTATCAACTTGATAATTATCCGGAGTTACATCACCAGAAACAACAGCTTCACCTAATCCCCAAGATCCTTCTATCAAAGCTATTTCTTCACCAGTTGATGGATTTACAGTAAACATTACACCTGCTTTATCTGCATTAGCCATTTTTTGAACAACAACTGCAATATAAACTTTAGAATGTTCAAAGTTGTTTTCTTCTCTGTAAAAAATAGCTCTTGCTTCAAATAATGATGCCCAACATTTTCTAATATACTCCATCACTTCATCATTACCAGAAACATGTAAAAAAGTATCTTGTTGACCTGCAAATGAAGCTTCAGGCAAATCTTCAGCAGTAGCAGAAGATCTGATTGCAACATCAGTATCATCTTCACCAACTCTTTGACAAAGTTGATTATAAGCTTCAGTAATTAATAAAATCATGTCTTCAGGAATAGGAGTTTCAATAATAATTGATTTAATTTCCTCAGCTGCTGATTGAAGAGCTTTAGTATCATTAATATCAATTTCATCAAGAATATTCATAACTTTATCATTAATTCCAGAATCTTCCATGAACTTCGCATAAGTTTCTGCGGTTACTACAAAACCAGGTGGTACCGGAATACCTGCTTGAGTCAATTCACCCAAATTAGCACCTTTTCCACCTGCAATTCCAATATCAGATTTATTTAAATCTTCAAATTTTACAACATACATGAATTATAACCTCTTGGTTTAAAATATATTCAATTGACAAGTTGTTTAGATAGTAAAACATAGCCAATACTATACTTTAATATATAATTTTTAATGTTTAAATATTTAATTATAAAGCAAATATTGACATTTTCAAAAGAATGTTGTTATTGAGTTTTAGTCATAATTAACTTAAAAATACTCCTAAGCCATCTTTTCCATCCGTATTTTCTTTTAAAAAATTCACTAAATTAACTTATCAAATAAATGTGTCTTTAAAAAGATTTTTTATAAAAACTAATTTTTTTAAAAATAGATGGTTTATAAAAAAATGCTGGAGGATAATTCCTACCAACACATATAATTTTTAATCCAAATCATTGATAACAGTTCCTTTGGTTTCAGGAAATACCCAAATCCAAATACCAACAAGCATAGCAAATAATGCTGCAATAGCAATACCATAACTTAAATCAAAGTATGTTGCAATAACCGTTATGATTACGGGAGTTATAAATTGTGCCCCGCGTGCAAGATTGAATACAGTTCCAACTGCAGTATTTCTGATTTTTGTTGGAAACAACTCTGAAAATAATGCTCCAAATCCACCAAAAAATCCTGTTCCAAAACCTGTCAGGAACATGAATACATATATCAAATCAGGGATTCTTTCAATTTGATTCCAGAAAATAGTTATCATTGATATTCCCAAGGCCATGATGAAACTGTATATTGTGAAAGCCGGACGCCTTCCAAGTTTTTCAGCTACAAAACCAAATGTAGTATAACCTGTAAAATCACCACACTGGATTAAAATAACCCCAAATGTCGTACTAAGTAATGCTAAACCTCTTTCCTGTTCAAGATAAGTTGGTAACCATGAATAAGTATACCAGTATGCAGACATTCCAAATATACACAATACTAAAGATATTATAAATATTTTTCTGTGATCTTTTCTAATTAATTCTCTGAATTCCTTTAAAATGTTCTTGTTAACATATTTATCTTTGTTTTGAATCCAAACATCTGACTCATCGAGATATTTTCTCACAAAAATTACAGCAATTGCCGGAATAATTGAAACAAGAAAAGTCATTCTCCAACCAATAACTGGAGTTAATACTCCACCAACAATTGAAGCTAAAATAACACCAACTGGTGCTCCAGATTGCATAAAAGCACCAAATTTAGCTCTTAATTTATCTGGAAATGTTTCATTAATGTATGTCTGACCAGTAGCCCATTCACCACCAACACCCAGACCTGTAATAAATCTAAAAATTAAAAGTGAATAAAAATCCCATGTAAATGCACACAATAAAGTTCCAACCGAATAAATAATTATAGTCCATTGCAATACTCTTTTACGACCATATTGGTCCCCTAGTGCTCCAAAGATAATTCCACCTAAACCAGTAGCAAATAATGACATGCCCAAACATAAAGAAAGCATTCCTGCAGAAAAATGTAAACTGGATTGAAGTTGTGATATTAAAAAGGTAAATAAAACCAAATCATAGAAATCAAAAACCCAACCTGCCCAACTCAAAGCAAAAATTCTATAATGATGTTTGTTTAATTTAGTCTCTTGATTCATTAACATAAATTAATACCCACTTATTGTTCGGATTTTTACAATAATTATTTATTATTACTATTTAAGACCAGATTATATTTAATATTTTTCAAATTATAGTCTGTTTTCAAAAACTTGAAAAACTGTGCTAAAAATCAGTTCATTTAAATTAAATTTACGATCAAATATTTTAAAAATAAGTTAATAAGATATAAAATAAGAATAGATTTGATTAAAATAATCAATGATGATTAAAAAAAACTAAATTTGTACTATTAGAATGTATATGAAAAAAATAAAAAAAGAATAAGGATAAAATTAATCCTCATTATTTAAGTTTTATTGCTCTTTGAGCAGTGTTTTCACCGTAACGGATAGTGTAAACATGTTTACCCTTCTTAAGTGGTTTAACCATATCTTTAGTGATAATGAAGTAAGCATATCCGTTAGCATTTGTTCTAAGGTTATAAATATTTCCATTAAAGTCAACAGAAACATCTTTATCAACAAATCTTACAATATCCTTATATACAACTCTAGCTTTATATTTCTTACCAGATTTAAGACCCATACTTCTAGCAAGTTTACTACTTATTTTAATAGTAGCTTTACCATTACTTGCAACAGTTGCAGTAAAGTATTCGCCTTTTACTTTGATAGAAATTGATTTTCCAGCTAATTCTTTGCCAACATTCATTGATACTTTCTTCTTACCAGTGTATTTGAATTTAGGTTTTTTAATTACTTTACTCTTAAGACCCCATAAAGCTATCTTAATCTTAGATTTCTTTTTGGATTTCTTAATTTTTGCATTTTTAGCAGCGTGAATTACATTTTTAACAACAATTTTGTTGGAAAATGCATTGTCTGCATAAAGTGCTGTAATAGTAAATTTACCACGAGGTAAATCAAGAGGACATACAGCCACACCGTTTTCATCAGTTACTGCATCAATAGTACGTCCACCAATAGTAAATCTGACAGGTTTACCAGCACCTACATTCTTACCATTTTCCATGAATCGAATTGTATATACTGTTCCATCAGAATAGAACATACGGATATCTTGATTATCAGCAGCAGTAACAACAATAACTTCCTTCTCAGTAACAGTGAAATTAGCACTTGTAGTACTGTTTAAGTATACATCATCACCAACATAAGTTGCAGTTACAAAGTAACTTCCAAGAGGTAATTTTTTCAATAATAAACTACCTTGGGAATTATTTAACTCAATATAATAAGTTAAATTATCCATTGTAATTAAAACATAGCCAGTAGCACCAGATGTAACATTAACAAGCATTAATTCATTATCACCTATGAAAATATTAGATACATTAAGATCAATATTTGAATTTAACTTAGGAACAGTTATTTTGATATTTTTAGTGACTTTAGTTCCATTATCCATATAACTTACTAATACATCGTAAGTTCCAGGAGCAACACCATCTAAATCAATTACAGCAGTACCGTTATCAATTTTACCAGTATAATCAACACCATTAATAGTAGCAGTTACATTACCGGTTGCATTTTCAGGTACTTTAGCAGTAATTTTCATGTCATCATAAGTTACATTTAACTTAGATGAATTTCCGTCAACATCAGATACATTAAATGAAGAATTCCATGAACTACCATCATTAAGATAAATAACATCAACAGTATGATTACCAGCAGTTAAGTTGTCTAAAGGTAATAATGCAATACCCTTATCATCAAGAGGTACATAATACTCTTTATCATCAACTTTAACTAATACAATACCTTCACCATTAGTTACATTAACTTTAATAGTAAATGGTTCACCTTCACCAATATTAGTTGGTATTTCCACATCAATAATGACAGGAACTTTATCAACATTAAATGTAGTGTAGTTAATAGCACTGTAATATTTAGCGCTTTCAGAGGTTTTAGCAAGAATTGTGTAATTACCCTCTTTAGCTACAAATTTAATTGTTTTATTATTATATTCAACACCATTAATAATTACACTTACATTTCCATCACTTTCAGTTGAAATAACTACAGTTACTTCATCACCTTTCTTAATAACATCAGGGATGTTGATTAATACAATTGGAGTTAATTTAATAATATTATAATTAACTAATTTTGAAGTAGAGTTATATTCTGAAGCAGCATCAGGAACATAAGTTACATTTAAAGCTTTCCTTCCAACATCATCAGATGCATTAAGTTGAATTACAGCTTTACCGTCCACAATAGTTACAGGGTCATATCCTGGAATTGAAATATTACCTGTAGCATTCTTAGGAACAAGTACAGTAACATTAACTTTTTCTCCAACAGGAGTATCTGGAACATTTACTACAAAGTAGAAACCATCAACTTCAAGTACTAAGAATGAAGTAGTGTTTTCGTTTCCGTAATATTTACTGTCTCCAGAGTAAACTACTTTAATATCATGCTGACCAGCTTCAAGATTTTTAAGGGAATAAGTAATAACATCACTTAAATCAGTGAATGTATCTGCTAATACATTATCCACATATAAATCAATTTTACCGGTTGCATTTGGAGATATAATAATACGTATTACTTCATCATTACCTAATAGAATATCACTTGCAATTGGAATAATTGTTGAGTTAATTTTACCTAATTTGAAGACATCAGATAAGGTAATATTATTATATTGATCATTTCCTTTGAATATTGCAGTAACATTATAATCACCAGGGTTTAATGTATCTGGAATTGGAATAATAGCTTTACCATTAACAATGTGTGCCCAGATATGAGTTCCATTAATATCAAATAGAACTTCACCATCAATATTTTCACTGAATTCAACAGTAATATTCTCACTATCAACAGTAATATTAGCAGTTAAATCTTTTCTAGGAATATTAAATACAGTTGCATTAATAGCTTCTAAGTAAATATTATCTTCTAAAGCAGTTGCAATAACTGTATGATTACCTGCATTTAATTCATTTCTAGGAATAACTACTTTACCACCAATAACATTGTATTTTTTACCATTAATTGAAATAGTAGAGTTAGTATTTGGAGTTACAACAACAATTGTAACATTATCATCATCAATATTAACTTCAGAAACTACAATTGTGGAATTCAATTTAGCAACATTGAAAGTACCCATGAATGAAGTAGCTTCATATTCTGAAGTTGCATCAGGAACATAGTTAAGAATAACTTTGTTACGACCAGCTACAGTACCATTAATCTCAATGACAACTTTTCCATCAACAAGTTTATGTGATCCATAACCATCAATTGAAATATTACCTGTTGCATTTTTCGGACCAATTACAGTAACATTTGTTTTACCGCCAACGTAAGTATCATCAATTGTAACTGTAAATAAATTGTCAGATAAATCAAATACAGTAAATGAAGTTATATTTTCTCCAGGATTATACTTATTGTTACCAGAATATACTACTTTAACATCATAACTACCAACAGTTAAATTACCTATAGGATATTTAAGAACATTTGATAATTCTGTAAATACTTTAACCTGTTTATCATTGATATATAATGTAATATTACCAGTTGCATCCGGTGATACAACAATGTGTAAAGTTTCATTATCTCCAACGAAAATATTGCTTCCAATTACAATTAAAGTAGCATTCATTTTTTCTATAGTAAAGTTATCATACAAAGTAATATTATTATATTCTGCATTTCCTTTAAATATAGCAGTAACATTATATTTACCAGGACTTAAGTAATCAGGGATTGCTATAATAGCTTTATTGCCAATAATATCTGCCCAGATATGAGTTCCATTAATGTCAAATAATACTTCACCATCAACATCTTCACTAAATTCAACAGTAATATTCTCACTATCAACAGTAATATTAGCAGTCAAATTAGCTTTAGGGAGAGTTAATATAGTTATATTATTAGATGACAAGTAATGATCATCTTCTAAAGCAGTTGCAATAACTGTGTGATTACCAGCTTTTAAATCTCCTCTAGGAATAACAGCTTTACCATTAGTTACATTATATGTCTTACCGTTTACAAATATAGTTGAATTAGTATTTGGAGTTACAACAGTAAGAGTAATATTATTATCAGTAATATTAATGTTTGAAATAACAATTGTTGAATTCAATTTTAAAACATGATAAAATGCAGCTTTTGAGGTAGTATTATATTCTGAAGTAGCATCAGGAACATAAGTTACAACAAAATTATTCCTACCAGGAACATAAGAAGCATTAAGCTCGATAGTTGCAGTTCCATTAACGATTTTTACAGGTGCATAACCCTCAATTGTAATATTACCAGTAGCATTCTTAGGTACTATAACAGTAACATTGTTTTTGCTTCCCACATATGTATCATTGACAAGAATAATGAAATCAAATCCACCTAACTCAGATACAGTAAATGAAGTAATATTATTAGCAGGTGCAAATTTACCATCACCAGTATATTCCACTCTAACATCATATTTACCAATAGCTAAATCAGGAATTGTATATGACATTACAGAAGTTAAATTAGTGAATGTGTGTATTTTATCATTATTAATGAATAAAGTAACATTTCCAGTTGCATCAGGAGACATTATAATATATAATGTTTCATTATCTCCGGCGAAAATATTGTTTCCAATAACTATAAGAGTAGTATTAGTAGCAGTTACATCAAAACCACCATTTAAAGTAATATTACCCCAAATTTCATCGCCTTTGAATTCAGCAGTAACATTATACCATCCAGGTTTTAAATTATCTGGCATAGGTATTGTAGCATTACCATCAATAATCTTAGCCCAATAACCAGTTCCGTTAATATCAAATAAAACTTCACCAGTAACATTTTGAGAGAATACAACAGTAATATTTGATGAAGAAATATTCAAAGTAGCATCCAGTGATTTCTTAGTTACTATAAATGTGGTATTAGTGAAGTTAGCTTTACAATATTCATTACCATCGTATGTTGCTTTAACATAATAAGTTCCAGCAACAACTTTAGACATATTAAGTCTAGCTACATGGTCACTTGAAATATTAACAACAGTTTCAACACCATTAATTGAAATAGTAATATTACCAGTTGCATGTGAATCTATAACAACTTCAAGAGTAACATTTTCGCCAATTTCTAATTCTTTATTTGAAATTGAAATTGGAGTATCTCTTTTTGTAACTTCACAGGAAGTAATATTTCTGGATCCTCTATAGTAATCATCACCACTATATATACCAGTAATATAAAACTTACCGACACGAGGTAAAATTACATCAAAGGAAGTTCTATTAACGTTTACAGTGTAAGTTATATCATCAATAATAAATGAAACAGTACCAGTTAAATTACCAGTTACATTACCTCCAATTACATAGGACAATGTAGTTTTATTACCATAGAATGTAATATTTGTTGCAGTAATATTAATTGTAGTATTTAACAAGTTTACTGTGAAATTTGTATTATTAGTTACACCAAATACTGAAGCATTACCACCATAACTTGCAACAACTTTATATAAACCTGGTTTTAAATTATACAATGTTAAAATAGCTGAATTATTAACAGTAGTTCTGTTATATTCTTCACCATTAACTGAAATTGTAATAATACTACCATCATCAACAGTAATTCCACCCAAAGTTGCATTAATAACAACAATTTGACCTTCATTAGTTTGATTAATAGTAATTGGTAACAATACAAGTTGCTTACAAACAACAATACCTGGTTTTACAGTAGCATTAAGTAAACCAACATCTGAAGCAGTTATTTTGTTAATTCCTTTAACAGTAGTCCAGTTGTAATAGTTATGAGTAGTATTGTACTGAGTTGACCAAGCAGTAGTGAAATTACATACTTTCATGGTATTTGATATAATTGTATTATTCATATCATCAACAGTTTTTGTGAATAATAAGAATGATGTATCATTAGTATGATAAGTCTTATTATTAATTACAGTTATATAAGTATCAGAAGTAATTTTACCATTGATGTTATATATAATATTATTGAATTTATTACCATTTAAGCTAATATTTCCTACATTATAAACAGATGCACTAGTATTATAAAATCCAACAGTTTCTGTGTTATCATTAATAGCTAATGAACCTGCTACATATAATGTATTATTACAAGAAGATTTAGATTTATCAAAAGTACCATTCAAACCATTCCATACAATTTGATAACCTTTTCTAACCTCATAGAAATTAAATTCACAATTACTTACAGTACCATTATTACCATCCCATATTATTATATCTCCATCAGTGATATTCTCTTCACCATGTCTAAAATTATAATAATAGGTATAACTATGTGTTGTTGAATTATATACACTCCATTCATAACCACGTTTTCTTAAAAATGAAGTATTATTAATTACACCATTATTTCCAATCCAATAAACAAAACCAGATCCAAATGGTATTCCAGTATATATATCAACTTGTTTCATAGTTCTTTCAAATGCAGATTTATTCAAACTTACATTATCCCCATCAACATATAAATCTGTAGCAGTTGATGCATTATTATCAATGAAACTAGTACGATTTATAAAAATATCCTTACTATTCAAAATAGCCAATGAAGCAACATTTAAAGCCTTATTAGTCTTAAAGAATATATTATGAAGGAGAATACTTGAGGAATTAAAAATATAAAATGCACCAGTTTCACTTGCCGCATTATTTTCAAATCTATTAGAATACTGTTGAGATGAATAATCAGACTCTCTTGATTTATATGCATACATTTTAACTATATTCACATTATTAAATGCAATTGCACTACCATTTGCAGCCTTATTAGATGAAAATGATAAACGGTTATTATTTCCATCAAATAAAATATTATTACAATTTACAGCATAAATTGCACCACCATAATAAGTAGCAAAGTTATTATTAAACTCACAATTACCAATAAAACTCACATTATCAGATTTATTTAAAAATATTGCTCCACCAGAACCATTAATAGCCCTATTAGCTGAAAAATCAACATTTGTCATTGTTAAATTAGTCACATAATCGCAATATACTGCACCACCAGAACCATTAATAGCAGCATTATTATTGAAATCACAACCTGACAGTTTAGGAGTTATAGTATTATTGAAATAAATTGCACCCCCAGAACCATTATTAGCATAATTATAATAAAAGCCACAACTAGTTAAAATAGGATTAATAGTTTGGTTGAAATAAATTGCACCTCCAGAACTATTAGTACAATTATTTTTCCTAAAAGTACAACCAGACAAAGTAGCATTAGTTACATTATCATAATAAATTGCACCACCATAAGTGGAATTTCCATTAAGTAAATTCAAATCTCTCAGTACCGTATTATTAGCAATAACATAAAATATCCTAGCTTGATTTAATCCATCAATAGTCCTATCATCAAGAGTCCAAGATCTATAACCACTAATTGTGATCGTTTTATTAATTAAAACACCATTAGTGAAATTTATTTTACCAGCATATGGATTTTGTTCATGTAAATCAAAGAAAGGATCAAATGTAATTGATGTTGGCAATACAAGAGTACCTCCATCAGTAGTATTATCAATTAACATTTGCAACCAAGTATAACAATCCGGTAAAGTGTATAAAACACCATATTTAAATGTTGCATTTCTAAGGTTAGGATTTAAATTATCTGAACCTAATAATAATGTAATATTAGTAACCTTATTTAAAGCCCATCTATAGATACCATAACTGTATTCATAAGTCCAATTAATCATTCCAACAATATTATTATTTTTTTGGTTAATAAATGTGTCATTATCTGCAAAAATAAATTTTGAATTAGTTACAATAGTATTATTATTATCATCTTTAATTTGCACATAAATTAAATAATCTTCATATCCTTTAGGTAAGAACCAAGTTTTATTATTCAAGAAAGTAACATGAGTCTGACTAATAATAGTAGGTTTTTTATTATAAATAGAACCTATACCATAATTCCATCGACTAATATCGAAAGAATCTAAAAGCATTGTATTATTAAGTTTGTTTCCAGATAAAAAGATATTCTCACCATTAAGAACAAATGAATAAAGTGAATAGTCATTATAATCATCAAGACCCCATTTATCATAACTATACAGAGATCTAATAACTGTCCGATTAACCTTATTAGTAGTTTTTGGATTTAATTCAGTAATATTTATTAATCTAATATTAATTCCATTATAATAACTAACACCATCCCCACCATTAAGATATATAAGAGTAGTATCATTATTGTCAAAAATACTGTTAGTTACATTAACATTATTTCCTCCAATATATAATGTTGCAGCATATCTTCTTTCACGAGGAGTAACAGTACTTGGATCAGCATCATGTGTATGATAATAGAAATAACAAGAAGCCTCATTATGAATGAAAGAGGAATTAGAAATTTCAACATTACCATTCCATGATCCATCATCTATGAAAATAGCAATACCATTTCTACCAGCAGTATTTTCAACAAAAGAACAATTATTAATTTTAACATAATTATTTAATAAAAATGCACCACCAATATCTTCAGCATGATTATGGGTAAAGTTACAATCTTCAAATACTATGAAATAAGGTTCATTACCTTTAACTTGAATCGCACCACCATATCTACCAGTATTATTAAAAAATGTACAATTTCTTATAGTACCATTACATAACTCTGCATATATTGCTCCGCCATGTCTACCAGTAGAATTTGAATTAATAACATGAGAATTATTCATTTCTATATAACCTTTAATATAAATTGCACCACCTAGAAACTTTGTTGTGTATGACAAATCATTAAGATGCATATTATATTCATTTGGATAACAAACAATATCATCAAATGAACAATTATTTAAATAAGCCTCATTTTCAGTATAAAATCCCACACCTGAAGTATCACTAGTAATATTCCATATTCGAATATTATTCATTCTAATAATACCTGCATTATAAATAACATGCCCTGGGTCCTCATAATTTATGTAAGTATGTCCCCATAACAATGCGTTAGAAAATGAAGAATTAGATATGTTAACATGCCCTTTTTCACCAATATTAATTATATTAAAAGTATGGGCACTAGAATATATTAATTCTTCATTATAAGATGCTCTATCTACAGTAATATTAAATAAATCATAATGACCCTCATGAGAGCTACCAAAGTCAGCCCCAAGATCCATACATCTATTATGACTATTAATAAATGTAGAATTATGAATTATAATACTACTTCCCTCATCATTAATTACTGAATAATAATCTCTAGTTGACCTCAAGTTATTAATAACAAGATTATAAGAGTCACGAATATCTAATACAGCACCATATAATTCACGATAAGAATGCCATCCTTGATCAATATATGCTCCACCATTAGCTTCTGTATTTATTCTATTTACTGTAACATTATCAGCATTAATAACAAAAAGAGAACCCGAAATTATATTATTCCTAATAGTAATATCTTCTAATTTAGCATTATCCGAGTATAAAGCAAGACCAGTACCTACATGATTACTTGCAAGTGTAATCTCTTTCCATTTAGCATTATCCCCACTCCAACTAACACATACTCCTGGAGCAGATTCTGTATGATTAATAGATGCATGTTTACTAAATGAAACACGTTCCATTGTTCCATTATGACCACGCCATAGTAATGAAAGTCCAATTGGTCTTTTTATATTATATTCATCTGAATGATTTTGATAATCATATGAATTATGTTCAAAACGAGAACTCGCTAATTTACCATTTGCACCATTCCATACAAGAGCACCACCCATAGGGGCACCCCACTCAACACCAGTAATTAAATCTGAATACACATTTCCAAAAGTAAATAAAATACCATATACAGTAACATTATCCGCTTCTACAACCATCATCCTAGATAAATTTCTACCATCTATGAATCCTTGAATATCAACACCCATAGTTTTGTTAACTACAACCCCATCAGCAAAATTAATTTTTGAAACATTATAATAAGGATTTGATTTATTCAAATCAAACTCTGGACAAAAAATAAAATTACCCATAATACCTAAGTATGGAATAGTAGAATACCATTCCGGAGTTGAATAGTCAATTGCCAATTGTAAATGAGAATATGAACCATATACTTCAACATTAAGATGATCATATTGACAATTAGTCATACCCTGATCACGTCCCAGAATTCCACGATCTCCAATTGCAGTGAAAGTATGATAACGATAATTACATGCTTTCAATTCATATGGATTAGGATAATAAGACGGAGTATTTTCCAATGTATAATTAGTATCAAATTTAGTTTGACGAGTAATTACATCCATATATCCATCATCCATTTTTAAATTTTCACTAACAATATAATTGGTTGATTTAGTTGATGATAAATCAGTAGTATATATTTTAGTTAACCATACATATGGTGCAAACAAATGGCTACTATCAAAATATACACTTATAGGTTTCACATACATTGGATCACATAAATCCACCCATTCTATAGGATTTCCATCATAACCCAATTGATGAGTACCAGTAACAGTAATTTTAACTCTTGATAAAATAGTATTTGTATTTAAAATAGTATTAGTAAATTTATTATCTTTAAGTTTAATCCTACCATCATTTTTAATAATATAACCATTATTTTTAGAAGATGTTTCTTCATTATTATCAAAGTAAACAAAACAATCATCATCGTCAGATATAGTTTTAATATTTACTTGATCTTTACCAACAAATTTGTTATTAGAAATTTCACCATAATAAGTATCAGTATAAATGGACCCTCCACTACCAATTGCCTCATTATTATTAAATACATTATTTTTTACATATGTATGTTCACCTTTTTTATTACCAAACCAAATTGCACCACCGTGGTCACCACGATTAGATACAAAATTACAATTTGTAATAGTACCATTTGCAGAAGTCATATAAATTGCTCCTCCACTATAATAAGCACGATTACTTGTAAAATCAGTGAATGTTATGTTTGGAGAATCTCCAATCATATACACCGCACCACCAAATTCAGCACGGTTATTAATAAAACTAGATCTTTCAATTATAGCATCATTACCTGTCCAGTAAATAGCCCCACCAGAAGTAGGATATTGGACATTATCCCCTATATTGTTAATAAAAGTACAATATGAAACTTTACCACTATTTCCAGACCAGTAAATACCTGAACCTAAATTATATGCATTACTTTTAAAAGCATTTATAAAAGTAATATTTTTTAATGTTACGCCAGAACCAGAAATATCAAAAATACGAACAGCTCCAGCTGCATCAATTGTATGTCCTTTTCCATCAATAATTATATTATTTTTAGATATAATTATTCCATTTTGATAAGAAGCAATTTCACTATCCTGAATAGTATAATTTTTTTCAAGATATATTGTTGTACCAGTAGCACTATTAATATCAGAATCTAATTGAGAAAATGAAGCCGAATCTGAAAGTAAACTTTCATTAGTAGCTTTTAAAAGATTAGATTCCTTATTATTTGAATGAGCAGTACTTGGTTCAACATCTAAATTAGTATCCAGAGAATGTGAACTAGACTCTTTTGAAATTAAAGTATTATTATTATCACTAGCTGCAACCGCTGTAGTTGTAAGTAAAACTAATAATAATAACATTACTATAAATTTACATTTAATCTTAATAAAAAAACCCCCATTTATAATTTAAATAATAAATATAGTCTAAAACTATGAAAAACTATATTTAATTAAATGTACTTGACAGTGAATTTTAAAAAAAGTGTTTCCGATATATTACTAATATATTTATTGATTTAATTTTTATAAAATTCAAACATTATCAAACTACACTTAATATATATGAAAAAGAGTAATATAAAATAGTTTTGATAATATTGAAAATAAATACAAAAAATGATAAAAAAAAGTAAAAAAAAGAAAAAAATAACCGAGAAGTTATTTTACTAAATCTTGACCTTTGTCAACAACTATTTTACAAGGAACTGGTAATTTCATACCTGCTCTTTTCAATGCTAATTTAGCATCTTCAAAGTTTTTTTCTGAACAGTCAATTGTGATAATTTTTTGATCTTTTTTAACAATAGCTTCTACAGAAATAGGTTTACCAAATGCATTTCTCATACCACTTTGTACCCTATCTGCTCCTGCACCGGTAGCCATTGGATTTTCTCTTACAATTTGGTGAGGGTATACTCTTAATTTTAAATGATAACCTACTCTTCCTGCTGCTCTTTGCATTAATCTGTTAGAAGCAATCCTTGCAGCTTCTAAAGAGTTGTGTCTAATTTGAGCAGGTTTTTTAACAGCTAAACTTACTGAAACTGGGAATTCATCAGTTAAATTACCCATATCATATTGTACAATTCTTGAATTTGGGGTTTTTCTAATATAATCTCTTCTTGTATAAGCACGAACCATAATTATTCCTCCAAAATAAACATAAGACGTTTTTATTAAAAATAGCTAATAGCCATATAAAAATTATATATCAGTAATATATAGAATACTTAAATATATTGCATTTGTTATTAATAAAGGTTACCCTATTTTAAAAATAAAATTATTTTTATCATGATGACAAAAATATTATTTATGAAAATCAATGGAGATATAACTTTAACATACAAGTCCAAAAAGGATGCACAAATTGTATTTGATTCATTGGAAGTAGATAATGAAAATTATTTAACATCAAAATTAAACAATAACACCATAACATACTCAATTAAAAACACTAATTTAGGTAGTTTTCTTGCAACTGTAGACGATTTAATAGCCTCAGAAATTACTGTAGAAAAAATATTAAATAATGTCAAAAAATGAAAACTTTTATATAAATAAAAACAAAAATAAATGATATATATTAATTCGTTATGAGAGTGTAATTTATGGAATGTTATTATCATCCAAATCGAGAAAGTACTAATAATTGTGCTATATGTGGAAAATCTATATGTCAAGAATGTGGTTTAGAAATTGCAGGTAAAGTTTATTGTAAAGAGTGTTTAGAAAAAATTGTAGGTATTGGAATAGATTCTAAAGAAACTCCAAGTCAAAATCAAATACAGCAAGATCCTGTAAGGCTTGATAAACAAAATAATGTTGATTATGCACAACAACCACAGGAAGAAATTGGTGATTATGAAATGCCTTATGCTCCAAAAGAGCAAATTCCTCAAGAACAATATCCTCAAGAGGAAATAAGACAAATTCAAGATGATTCACCATATAATATAAAAAGCAATATAGAATATACCAAAGGACCTGATGCGACATATTCAGAAAATATCAATCAGCAAATCCCTCAAATGGAAAGTCAACCACAAATTGCACAAAACGAATATGATTTCCAAAATGAGGGTCAAATTGCACAAAAACCTATTGATAATGCACAAGATTATATTTATCCTGATCACAGTTACCAACCAGAACCAACTGGTGCAATAACAGATTTAGAAGATAAATATGAAAAATATTTAGATGATTTATACTTTGATGAAGAGGATGTGCCTCTTGGAGAACAACTAGCTAAAGATGAAGCTCAATATGGGTCATTAACTAGAAAACCATATGCTCCAAGAGCTGGTGAAGCTGCAGATCAACAAATACACTCAAACCAACCACCTAAAAACGAAACTCCAGAACAAATGGAAGCTAGAATTAGAGCTGAAATTATAGCTGAAAAAGAAGGTAAAAAACCTTCATCTGAAGGAATTCATAATATTGACTACAAAAAAGATAAAGAACCAATGAGTATTGTTGATATTTTATTAACAGTTGTCTTAGTTATTGTTATTTTAGTGGTTATATACTACTTGATTTACTTGTTTGTATTACATGCAAGTTATCCAACATTTATGGATGCGATTTATGGACTTTCAAATCCACAAAATGTTATTAACAATATTTTAAGTCCTCAATAATGAAATATTTTCATTATTTACTTTTTCTTTAAATTTTTTTAAACTTTCTTTATTTTTATAATTCAATATCCTGATATTTGTCGGATATTTATCAATATATTCTGAAATAGTATTTTTTGAAATAGGATTTTCCAAAACGCTTAATACTCTTTGTATGAAATGTGAAGAAAATCCATGTAAAATAGATTTTTTTAAAGATTCAATATCACTATAGGGTCTTGAATTTATAATATTTTGTGCTAATTTATCATTAAATAAGTTTAAGTTAGATAATTCATCCAAATCATAATTATTTGCTGTGTTTAATATAGCTTCAACGTTTCTAATACCATAAATGATAGAATCATTTTTAATTTCTCTTTTTAATACCTCAATTGTTTTTGAAGGCATCATATCTAAAACATTATCAAAATTATCATTTAAAATACTTTCACGAATTAAAGTTCCGCTAACTCCCTCAATTCTTTTAACAAAAAGGAATTTATCCTTATAGTCAAAATTTATTTTACTTAATGAATTTGAAAAAGAAGTTATTACATAATTATCTTCTTCAAGTTTACCTTTTAATAAAATTTCATTAGTAGTTTTATCTACAATTTTATAGGGTTTTGATGCTATATGATGGCCCATATTGACTCTTTTTAATATTTCATCAATACCTTCAACTGGTTTATACCCTCTCGGAATAAAATCAGTGTTTAATGCCTTAAACATTTTACAAAGACATAGTGAGTACTGACCGGAGCCCATAATTCCCATTGGAGGACCTTCAACAACAATATCTGCACCAATTGAAACAGCTATTTCAGCCCTAACTTCCCTCGGCAATATATATGGAATGCCTCTACCACTTCTTTCAAATAAACCTGGAAGAATTGCTACAAATAATGATTCATTAAACATATCTTTGGCAGTTTTCATGCAATGAAAATGACCATTATGTAAAGGATTATACTCAGTAAAATCAGATATTAAAATACAATCAGAAGTATTATCCGAAATTTTACTATCCATATTCAAATCATTTAAAAATAATTTCATATCTCTTTTAAGAATATTTGAAACAAGTGACATAATAAGAAATATAAAGTTCAAATTAAAAAAAAGTTATGATTTAAAAATAAGAAAAATAAATAATAAATTAAAAGACTTGGAGATTAAACATGGATTTAGTTTTAAAAAATTGTAAATTAATAAATAAAAATGGACAATATCACATTAAAGTTAAAGACGGTAAAATATCCGATATCTCAAAACAGCCTTTAAAAGGAGATAATATAATAGATATAAAAGATAACTATGTCTTATCAGGATTTATTGACCCCCATATACATTTTAGAGATCCTGGATTAACTCAAAAAGAAGATTTTAAAAGTGGAAGTGAAAGTGCAGCAAATGGAGGATTTACAACAGTAATAGATATGCCAAACACCATCCCAAAAACAAACACCTACAAAGCACTAAAAGAAAAAATAAATATAGCTAAAAGTAAATCCATAGTAAATTTTGAACTCCAAGCCGAACCAAATGATTTAAAAGAAATGGAGAAAATGATGGAATTAAATCCAATAGCATTTAAAGTATTTATGGATTTAAAAACTGATGAAGAATTAAATGAAATATTTAAGAATTTATCCCAACTAAAAGATAAAACTGATTATAACGGCCTTATTGCAACACATTGTGAGAAAAAATCTATTGTTGAAAGTGAAACTAAAAGATTAAAAGAAAAAACAGAGAATAATGCAATTGATTATACCTATGCAAGACCTGTAAAGTCTGAAGATGAATCAGTTAAACAGGCAATAAACCTTGCAAAAGAAAATAATTTAAAACTCCATATCTGTCATTTAAGTTCTTCAAAATCTCTGGAAATGGCAAAAAATGAAAGTAATAATATGAATATAAGCTGGGAGTTTACCCCACACCACTTATTATTAGATAATCAAGCATATAACAAATATGGAACATTAATAAAAACAAATCCTCCACTTCGAGAAAAACAAGACTCTGTAAGAATAAGTGACTTAGATGAAACATCAATTATTGGAACTGACCATGCCCCACATACACTAGATGATAAAAATAAAGGTGTCTGGAATTCATCTCCAGGAATACCAAATTTAGAAACCGTCGTACCATTATTATTAACCGAAGTAAACAAAGGAAATATTAGTTTAGAGTTAATTCCTAAAATATTAAGTGAAAATGCAGCAAAAGTCTATAATCTAAAAAATAAAGGAAGAATTGATATCGGTTATGACGGTGATTTTACAGTAATTGATTTAAAACAAAAAGGTACATTCAACATAGATGAATTTAAAACAAAAGCAGAATATTCACCATTTGACGGTTGGAATTATTGTGGAAAAGCAGTAATGACAATAGTCAAAGGAAAAATAGTAATGAATGAAATAAACTAGTTTTTTAAAAAAAAAAGATAAAAAATAAATAGGTGTGTGTTTATCCACCTATTTATAACATAATGCATCATCCGGACATGCTTCAATACATTGACCACATAAGGTACAGAATCCTGCAATTGGTAATTTAGGATTTTCTGTTTTATGAATCATGTCATAAGGACAAGCTTCGATACAGTCACCACATTCGTCACATTTAGATGGGTTGAATGAAATTCTGTCTCTTTCTACAGGTTCATCACCAATAGTTAATTCGTATTTTTCAACTTTTAGTGCGTCGTTAGAACAGACAGCAGCACAAGCACCACATCTAATACAACTAGTGAAAGATGGTTCTGCATCAGTTTCTTCTAAAGCTGGACATAACATACCAGTTTTAGAAACTACACGAATAGCTTCGGTAGGACATTTGTTAGCACATGCACCTTTGAAGTCACATTTATCTGCATCTCTTTGAATACCTTCTGCGTCTACAGGAGCACCTTCACCCCATTCAACATTAATATCTAATGCATCAACAGGACAAAGTTTTACACATAAGCCACATGCAGCACAGACACTAGGAATTGCAACAGTTAAACTTGCACTGTTAGCAGAAATAAAGTCTCCAGGACATGCTTCTACACAAGTGTTACAACCAATACATTTAGCTGAATCAAATGTAAATGATTCAATTTCTTTTGAACGTTTAACAGGTACTTTTTCAGATATAAATATAGCATTCCAAGGACAAGTTTGAGAACATAACCCACATCTGATACAGTCATCATTAACAGTAACTGGACTTCCAACTTCTTCAAGAGAAATTGCACTTACAGGACAAGGATCAACACAAGTTCCACAACCAACACAATTGTTAATATAGACTGGTCCTTTACCTTTAAGGTCTAAGTCATATTCAGCAGGTTCTTTAACACCAGGAATACCAATTACATCAACTGGGCAAATGTCAACACATTTTTGACACATTACACAGAACCCTTCAACTTCTTTTAATTTTTCGCCTGTGACATTGATAGTTTCTTGTGGACATACTTCAGCACATTTACCACAGGAGTCACATAATATTGAGTTGAATACTAATCTTGCTTGTTCGACACCTTCAACAATTTCGTATTGTTCAACTTTTAATGCTCCGTTAGGACAAACATCAGCACATTTAGGTTCTTCACCACAAGTATCACAGTGAATAATAGCGTTAGGTGTTACATCAATAGCTGAGGTAGGACAAGTACCTTCACAAGCCCCACATTTAATACAGCCATCTTCATTAAATACTATCATTTATAAACCTCCTTAAATTTAGAATTTTTTAATGAGGTTTCCTTCACTATCTACAATATCTACTTCAGCTAATCTCATTTGACTATCCATTGAATGGGTAGCACAGGATAAACATGGATCGTAAGCTCTGATAACCATTTCCATTAAGTTGAAAATTTTATCATCTACTTCTACACCAGGTTTGATGTAATCTTTAGCAACTTGGTGAATACCCATTTCCATAGCTGGGTTGTTTTGGATTGTAGCTACAACAATGTTA
>CADAAJ010000022.1 GCA_902785855.1 uncultured Methanobrevibacter sp.
TGGTATCGAAGATTAAGCCAAAAAATATTCAAAAAAGAAATATACTCAAGAAGAAACAATGTAGAAAGTGTATTTAGTGTAATAAAAAGAAAATTTGGTAGAATTAATAAAAGCAAAAGCACAAGATTAAGAAACAAAGAAACCAGACTAAAAACACTAGTTTACAACATAGTCCAATATATCAAAATTTCACATAGGATTTCAACATAGCCATTATATTCAAAAATATTAAATACATTGTTTTTTAGATTTTATTTTAGTATGGAAATTAGAAAATTCACTCCCAATGATTTAAAAAGAGTTTTTGAAATTGAAAACATGTCATTTAGACAGTCATATGGGATAAATATGTTTCAACAGTTATATGATATGGGTGTTGGTTTTTTAGTTGCTGAAGATAATGGATATGTCATAGGATATATCATTTTTTGGATTAAATATCAAAATCAGGGACATATTATATCCATTGCCGTTGATAAAAATTACAGACGGCTAGGTGCAGGAACTAAACTGCTGATTAAAGCTATTTCAGTTTTATCTCTTTTAGATATTGATGCAATTTATCTTGAAGTTAATGAAAATAATTATGGTGCTGTTGAATTTTATAAAAATTTTGATTTTCAGGTTGATCGTGTAGTTCCTGGGTATTATGAGAATGGTGATGGGGCTATTGTAATGTATTTACCTTTGGAATTGGGTAAAATTTCCCGCAAATAATTGCCTGTAATTGGTAAGTATATCTTTTGGGAAATTTCCAGTTAAATACAATGCTAAAAGTATAATGAAGTAAACGGCAAATATTCCTAATTGAATACGGCCATGTTTTTTAGCTACTGGATCTTTTCTTGTTGCTAAATATATTGCAATAATTAATCCAAGTAATCCTCCTAAAATAGAGAAGATATATCCTAATATAATAATCCATGAACTAGTTTTAGGAACATTAATTGATTCGGTATTTTGAATAACTTCTTTTTTAATAACAATTGGTTTTATAGTTGTTTCTTTTCCTTCAAATTGAGTTTTAAATACTAATGGGGTTCCACATTTAACACAGTAATCTGCTTCATCAGGGTTTGGAAATCCACATAATGGACATGTATGTTCAGTGTTTTCAATTTTTGGAAATTCATGTCCGCATCTTATACAAAAACCATAAACATCATCTGTTGCAGTACCACATTGTGGGCATCTTCTTATCATACTATCACTTAATTTAAAATTAATAGTAAATTATTAATAAAGTTTTGTTTTGATAGGAGGTAAACTATATAAAACTTGGATATTATATAATTTAATGTAATAATTTTGAATTATTGATGAATATGATTGAAAAAATTGAAATTACCCAAAGATTTAATTTTAAACGCCTTAATCGTCATTATGAATGTTTTACTATAGATTTAGTTAATAAAAATGCCTATTATAAAATTTCTGAAAGGGGTAGTGGAGATAAATTTTTACAAGAAAACAGTTTATGTGATGATTCATGGATTGACATTCTTGTTGATTTAAGGCGTAAAATGACCAGTAAAATATATAGGTTGAGTGATGATAAAATTGATTCATTTTTACATGAATATAATAAGTTGAATTTATTTGAGAATTTCAATTCACAGGAATTTTCTTATTTTGAAAAAATAGAATTGATTTATTCATGTAATGTTATAATTTATTCTACTGATAATTATGAGGAATTTAGTTTTAAAACTAATTTTCCTAAAAACTGGAAGGATTTTGGTGAAATTTTAATTGATTTATTTGATTTTGATGTATTACATTTAAATTATCAAAAGCAAATGATTACTCCTCTTTTTTATGATATTAAAAATGATGGTATTTATTTGAATGGTTCTAAATTGGATATTAAAGCTATTGAATTTGGCCATTATAAAACATATCCTTATGAACAGCCTAATCCACGTTTAATTATTAATTTTGAAAAAAATACTATTGATGGATACATTGAAAAAGAATTAACCAGCCGTGATAAAGAAATAATTCTTGAACTTCTAGAAAAATATCATGTTTACTGCTGGATTTTTGATGACTATCACAATAAATCAAATACTCGTGATCCTGATGATTTGGAAGGTTATGACTGGTATTTGGAAATTGTTTTTGAAAATAATGCAATCTGGCATATATTTGGTTATAATGACTATCCAGATACCTATGTTTGCTTAGCAAGAGAAATAATTGATATTACTGATATGGATTTACTAGAAATTAATACTATTTCTAGTAATGATATTTTATTATTTGAAAAATTTGCCAAGTTGAAAATTATAGATAAATAATTTAAAAAACTCGGATTATTCTTGATTTTTTCATTAATTATTTATATTTGTAAAAATAGATTTTTATATATTATATTAATTTATTTTTTATAGGGATAACATGGCTGAAGTATCATCAAAAGAATTATATGAATTTAAAAAAACATTAAAAGAATTATCTAATAAAAGAGGCAGAGGTACAGAGCTTGTTTCCGTTTATATTCCGCCTGATAAACAGTTAAGTGATGTTGGTAAACATATGAGGGATGAACTCGGACAAAGTGCTAACATTAAAAGTAAACAAACAAAGAAAAATGTACAATCTGCTATTGAAGTAATTTTACAAAGTATTCGTTTATATAAACAACCTCCAGCTAATGGTTTGGTTTTATTTGTAGGTATGATTCCTAAAGGAGGTCCTGGAACTGAAAAAATGGAAAAATATATTTTAGAACCTCCAGAACCTATTACAACCTACTGGTATAAATGTAATAATGAATTCTTTTTAGAACCTTTGGAAGAAATTATTGAGGAAAGAGATACTTACGGTCTTGCTGTAGTTGACAGAAAAGAAGCCACTATTGCAACATTAAAAGGTAAAAAGGTTAATATTTTAACTCATTTAACCAGTGGAGTTCCAGGTAAACATAAAGCAGGAGGACAATCACAAAGAAGGTTTGACCGTGTAATTGATCTTGCTGCACACGAATTCAAAAAACGTATTGGGGAACATATGAATGATGATTTTATGGATCTTAAAGATGATTTAAAAGGAATTATTGTTGGTGGGCCAGGATTTACTAAAGAAGAATTTATTCAAGGGGATTATCTCCAATATGAAATTAAAGATAAAGTAATAGCTACTGTTGATACTTCTTATACTGGGGAACCTGGAATTCGTGAGGTTATAGATAAATCTGCTGATATTCTTGATAATCTTGATGTTATGCATGAGAAAAAAGTTGTTCAAAAATTCTTAAAAGAATTGACTAAAGATAAAGGGCTTTGTTCTTATGGTGAGGATGAAGTAAGAAATAATCTTATTATGGGTGCTGTTGATATTTTACTTTTATCTGAAGATTTGTCTAGTTTACGTAAAACATTTGTTTGTCCAAGTTGTGGGACTGAAAAGGAATTCACTGTTAAAACACAGTCTGAAGCAGATAAAATTGATGAAAGATGCCCTAATTGTAATGAACTTTTAAAAGAAGAATCATCAATTGATTTAACTGATGAATTTGTTGAAAAAGCTGAAGAAATGAAAACTGATGTTGAATTTATTTCAACAGAAACTGAAGAAGGTATGCAGCTTTTACGTGCATTTGGTGGTATTGCGGCTGTTTTAAGATATTATGTGGAATATTAATTTATATGTCGTTTAGTTTTCTTTTTTAAATGACTGTATTTATTATATTTTTTTATTGATTTTCTTCCAGGTTTATATTCTGGATATCCTTCTTCTATTCTTATTTTATTTATTAATTTCATAAATAATACTTTATCAATAGTATTTTTTCTATTGTATTTTACATATAATGAACGTAAACTTCTGCTTTTTGTTAAATAATCACTTTTTAATTGTTCATATTCTGATCTTTTAATTTTTTTGGGGTTTTCCATAATCATTTTTTATTCACCAATTTTTTGCTGGAAGGTATTTTCCGACTTTGTTTATGAATTAATTATTTTTGTTGTTGATTGTAGATTAATATGTTAAAAGCTATATTTAAATTAATCATTTTTTTGTATTTTATTGTATATTGTATAATAATTATTTAATTTTTTTTGAATAAAATCATGTAAATTTATTAAAAATTGAATAATATTTAAATATTAGAAGGTGCAAATAATTAATTATATTGTTAAGATATTAATGATATAATTCAAATTTTATTTGGAGGAATATTTTTGTCATACGTAGATGAAATAATAGAAACTATAATTGCACAAAACCCTTCAGAACCTGAATTCCATCAGGCTGTACGTGAAGTATTGGAATCTCTAAGGGTAGTTATTGAAGAAAATGAAGAAGAATATAGAAAAAATGCTCTTCTTGAAAGATTAACAAATCCGGAAAGACAATTCAAATTCCGTGTTCCTTGGGTAGATGATGAAGGTCAAGTACATGTTAATACTGGTTACCGTGTACAATTTAACTCAGCAATCGGACCTTACAAAGGAGGATTACGTTTCCACCCATCTGTAAACTTAGGTATTATTAAATTCTTAGGATTTGAACAAATCTTTAAAAACTCTTTAACTGGACTTCCAATTGGTGGAGGAAAAGGAGGATCTGATTTTGATCCTAAAGGAAAATCTGACAGAGAAATCATGGCATTCTGTCAAAGTTTCATAACTGAATTATGTAAATATATTGGTGCTGACACTGATGTTCCTGCAGGAGATATTGGTGTAGGTGGTCGTGAGATTGGATTCTTATTTGGCCAATATAAAAGAATTAAAGGTTTATATGAAGGAGTATTAACTGGTAAAGGTTTAACTTTCGGAGGTTCTCTTGCAAGAACTGAAGCTACTGGTTATGGATTATTATACTTTACTAATGCAATGTTAAAAGCTAATGGTATTGACATTAAAGATAAAACCATTGCTGTTTCTGGAGCAGGTAATGTAGCTATTTATGCAATTGAAAAAGCTCAACAATTAGGTGGTAAACCTGTAACCTGTTCTGATTCAACTGGATGGATTTATGATTCTGAAGGAATTGATGTTGAATTATTAAAAGAAATTAAAGAAGTTAAACGTGAAAGATTAACTGCTTATGCTGAAGCTAGACCATCTGCTGAATATCATGAAGGAAAAGGAGTATGGTCTGTAAAATGTGATATCGCATTACCATGTGCTACTCAAAATGAATTATTATTAGATGATGCTAAACAATTAGTAGCTAATGGTGTTTTAGCTGTTGCTGAAGGAGCAAATATGCCTACTACAATTGAAGCAACTGAATATTTACAAGAAAATGATGTATTATTCGCTCCAGGTAAGGCTTCAAATGCTGGTGGAGTAGCTACTTCCGCACTTGAAATGTCACAAAACTCACAAAGATTAGCTTGGACATTTGAAGAAGTTGATTCAAAACTTCAAGCTATTATGGAAGACATCTTTGCTAATGCTGCAGCTGCTGCTGAAGAATATGGTTTTGATAAAAATTATGTTGCAGGAGCAAACATTGCTGGATTTAAAAAAGTTGTCGATGCTATGAACGCACAAGGAATCGTATAGATTTTCCTTGTTTTTTTTTCTTTTTTTAAATTTTTTGATCTTTATTTAATTTATAACTTATTTTTTAGCATATTTATTTAAAATTAACTTTGGTATAGTAGATTAATTTATTTTAGAGTGTTTTTCTAGGGTTATTCATTAGTGTGTTTTTGTGCAAAATCACACTTCCAAAAATTTCATTATTTTTCAATATATATTCTTTATTAGAATAACTTCAAGTTTTATTCTAATATTAAATACTTATTCTCTTAGTGAATAATTTTTATAATTATTTCACTAGTGAATACTTATTCTCTTAATAAATAACTTTATATGTTTTTTAATGATACATAATAAGTAAGGTGTAAATATGATACCGTGGGGAACTAGAGAAAATCTTCGTGAAGATGAATTTTACAATAGGGTTGCAGAAATAGACAATCTTAAAAGCCTTTTAAATACAACATCTAATGGGAATGCACCGCAAATTTTGTTAACTGGTCTTAGAGGTGTTGGAAAAACAGTATTTCTTAAAAAAATTAAAAAAGAATTGGACGACGATTATTTGGTGGCGTATATCAATTTCTCTAAGGCGGAATGTTATCAAAAAAGAAATATGTCTGTAGTGGGACTACTAGAATTTTTCTTTAAAGAATTTCTAATTGAAGCAAAAAATAAGAATTTAAACACTTTGGATAAGAAAATTGAGAAATACTTTAAAGTTAATGATTTTAAAATCAAAGATTTCATTCAACTTGATAAGTTTCCAATGCTTATTTTTGACAGTGAAACCAATGTTGAAAAACTAATGGATTTTGTTTTAACATTGCCTGAAAAGGTTCATGAAAAAAATTCCAATAAAATAAAAGGAGTGTTAATTTTCATAGATGAATTCCAAATTATTAAGGAATTAGATGATTACAAGGAATCATTTTTATGGAAATTAAGAAGTTATATACAAAATCAAAATTATATTTCATATGTTTTTTCCGGATCAATGAGTATGCAAGATGAATTGATTTCTGAAATCGCAAGTCAAAGAGGTGCTTTTGGAGGCAGAATGCTTACAATTAATATTTCTCCATTTAGTAAGGAAACAGTAAAATCCTATTTAACACAAGAGGCTCCAAATCTAAAATTCAGTGATGATGGATTTGACAGGTTCTATAAATGCACTTCGGGAATTCCTGCATATGTGAATATTTTTGCAACATTGCTTCCAAAGGATATGGAACTGGATGAAAATTTGGTAAAATCTGAATTTGAAGATAAGATTAAGGTTATTAACACTCACCTAATTGTAATGTGGGATAAATTAACACTGCGTGAGCAATACATTATAATTTCTTTAATTGATGGACCTTTAAAAAGAAATGAAATTGCAAAGACACTAAATGTTACTACTGGTTCTATTAGTAAACCTTTAGTTAATCTCCAACACCAAGAATTAGTGATTTTGGAAAATAATTCGTACCATCTATCTGAACCAATACTTAAAAGATGGTTAGAATTGGAATTTGAGAAAACTGGAACCTATCCATTTAGATTGGATTAATTTTGTTTTAAAGTAGGGTGGTTTCACTTGTTTCCCGCACCAGGAATTGTGTATTTAGAACATTATTTTCAATTTTAAGAGTTTTTAACTCCTATTTTTTTCTTTAATAGATAACTATTAAATTTTTCATTTGATAATGTTCTATTTAATCTCTGAAAGATTCTTAATTAATTTGTTAAAATTAAAATTATTGTATCATTTATTATCTGATATTTTTTACTCCAAATGTAATGAGTACTTTTTAATAACGAGGATTACAAATTATTTATTAGTGTTTTATTATGTCTACATTTCCAAAAGAATTATCTAGAAAAGATTTAAAAAAAATATCAAAATATCCTTGTAGTGATGATATTAAAGATGCATATATTAATTATTTATCAGATTATTCTTTTAAGGAGTTTTTTCAATATTGTGAAGAAAATAATAATCAGGATTTAGAAGATTTAATTTTTAAATTCACTGATAATCAATTGGAGAAATTCAGACCTAATTCTTTAATATGGGTTTCTCATGTATTGCTTAATTTCATGATTTACTTTCATGTTAATTTGGATTATGGTGAGTATTATGATGCTTATGCTTCTGCTCTTCAGTTAACTGTTTTATCCTGTGCTATGGATATGGAAATGGATAAAATTTCTTTTAATGAAGTTCAATTTCCTGAAAATTCAGCAATATGTTTTGAAAAGTTATTTAAAAAATGTCCTGATTTTAAATATAATTTAGAAAAAGATTGTAAACAGGCACATAAATCATTCAATACCAATTTTAAATTCAGTGATGGGGAGTTCTTTTTTAAAGTTAAAAATTACTTTGAAGAGAAAGGATATTAATTCATTTAATTTTGTTTAATAAATTGAAGTTTAGGAGTAAGAATTATGAAAATAGATTTTGAAACAATTGTAATATTTGTAGCTTTTATTACATCGTTTTTTGCTGTATTTTTATCGAATGGGATAATTATTGGAGTTCCTGCTATTGCACAGGAATTTGTAATGAATAATGTAATTCAGAATTGGATTCCAACAATTTTTTTCCTTGTTGTTGCAGTTTTCACTGTTCCTGCAGGTCAGATTTCAGGAAAATTTGGTGTTAAAAAATCACTTTTAGCAGGTATTTTTGTATATTTAATAGGATCTGTAGGTGCGGTTTTATCATTTTCAACTGAAAGTTTTTTAATTTTTAGAATAGTTCAGGGAGCAGGTGTTGCATTTTTAAATGTTTCAGCAATGGCAATGGTGGTTCAGGCAGTTAAACCACAAAACCGTGGAAAAGCTTTAGGATTTACTGTAACTGGAGTGTATCTTGCAACATCTCTATCTCCAGTAATTTGCGGATTTTTAGTTTACAATTTTGGTTGGAGATCAATGTTTTATTTTGTAATTCCATTTTTGATATTATGCATAATTTTAATGATGGTTAAAATTCCTCAGGAGTGGAAAACATATGAAGGTCAACCCATTGATAAATTTGGTTCAATATTATGGGCAATTGGTATATTAACATTTATTTATGGATTCACTTCTCTAATTAATACTCGGGGAGTTATTTTAACAATTGTTGGTTTAATAATTTTGGCTATATTTACATATTATGAGTTAAAGCAGGATTCACCAGTATTTAATATGAATTTATTTAAAAACAGCAAGTTTACATCATCAAATATAGCAGCTTTATGTAGTTATTTGGCTATTATGGTAGTTACTACTATTTTAAATTATCATTTTCAATATGTTCGAGGTTGGGATGCTCAAATGGCTGGTTTAATATTGATTATCACACCAATACTGATGGCTATTATTGCACCGAATTCAGGTAAATTGTCTGATAAAATTCATCCTCAAAAATTAGCTGCTGTTGGAATAGGAATTGCTGCAATTGCTCTTGGAATTTTAACATTTTTAAATGGAGATACTCCTATTTATATTGTTATATTGGCTATGATTTTACAGGGTATTGGTATGGGATTATTTTCAAGTCCTAATATGAATGCTATTATGAGTTCTGTTCCTCCAAAATTTGCTCCAACGGCTTCTGCTTCTCAGGCAACAATGAGAACAATAGGTCAAACTATGAGTTTAGGTCTTTTAACATTAATATTTGCTTGGGTTATGGGTAATTTACAATTATCTCCAGAATATGCAAATATGATTGTTCAAGCATCCCAAACAATTTGTTTAATATGTACTGCCGCTTGTATACTGGCAGTATTTGCATCACTTATTGGGATACGTTCAAAAAGTGAATTTAATACAAAAAGAGAATAAGTAGGTGATATTATGGTAAATTTTAATTCAGTTGATGAGGCAAAAGAATTTTTCTACAAGGATAAATTTGCAGTTAATACGGGTATTACTTTAGATGAATTAACAGAAGATGAGGCAATTTGTTCTTTAAAGTTAACTGATGAGCATAGAAATGCTTATGGTGGTGTAATGGGTGGTGTGATATTTACACTTGGTGATTTTGCATTTGCAGTATTGTCAAATCAAATCCATCAGCTAACTGTTGCTCAGCAGGTTGATATCCATTATTTGTCTGCACCAAAAGGAGATAAGTTAATTGCTAAGGCAACATGTAGAAAAGATGGCAGAACTTCTTCAATTGTTAATGTGGATATATCTGATGATTTGGGAAGGGATGTTGCTCAGTTTATTGGTACTGGATTTAAATTATAATTTCCCATTATGTGGGAAATTTATTTAAATATTTTGCTATATTAAATAGTGCATAAATATTATATGGATTTAATTTAAGCAATCTTTTTGTTGTTTCAAGAGATTTGTATGATGTTTTCAGATAATTTTGTGAGGATATTTTTAAAAGTAACATATTTTCATTTGAGGGATATTTTTCACATATTTTAATTATTGTTTTGTGGTATTTTTCTGCTTTTTCTTTTTGTTCGGTTAAATGATATATGTTTGCAATATCTTTCATGCGGAATATATTTGAAATGTCCTTATTAATTTTATTTTCCATTATTTTCACCAATAATAATATTTAAATTAGATATTTTTATTTTATAGTTTTTAATACTTTCTATTATTAATTTAAATCAATTTTATAAGGTTATATTATTTTTTATAAGGTATTTTTCTTTTAGGTGCAGATATAAAAAATAGATTTGTGGCTATATTTTAGACTAACCATTTAATTTATATTTGATGAAATGTATATTTTTAAAGTGACTAATTAACAAGTCGTGAAAAAAATATGATTTGAAGTTGCACTGCCGCAACTTCGAATTTTTTTAAAATTTGATAATGATTATTTTTCCAGATATTTTTTGTCGATTTATTTTAATGTTGGGTCATGTTTATTTTGATACTTTTTGTATTATTTTTTATTTAATTAAAGGTATCTTTCATATTTTTTATTATAGTGATCTTTTTTAATTTTATTATTGCTTCTACGATATATCTATATATCTAAAAACAACAAATTTGTAATTATGGAATTATTAGATATAATGCTTAAACGAAGAAGTACTCGGAAATTCAACAATAAATCTGTTAGTAATAGAGAATTGGATAAAATTCTTCAATCAGCTCTTTTAGCACCTTCAAGTAGAAACAGAAAACCGTGCAATTTTCTTGTTGTTGATAATAAAGATGTTTTAGAAAAATTGTCTAAATCAAAAGATTTTGGTGCAAATTTTTTAAATCAGGCCAATAAAGCTATTGTTGTAGTGGTTGATGCTTTAATTTCAGATACTTGGTGTGAAGATGCTTCCATTGCTCTTACATATATGCATCTAATGGCTAGTGATTTGGGTCTTGGAAGCTGTTGGATTCAGATACATTTAAGGTCAAAAGATGGTGTTGATTCTGAAGAAGTAGTGAGAAATATATTAAAAATTGATAATCATTATAGGATTGTCGGTATTTTGGCTTTGGGTCATAGTGATGATATTCCAAAACCAAATTCTATCGAGGATATTGATAAAAGTAAAATTCATTTCATTGTTTAACCACTTTTCACCCTTAAGAAGTTACATAATATTTAAGTACTCTTTATATTTAATTTTTATATATACTATAATTTAAAGAGGGATAAAAAAATGCATGTTAAAGATTTGTTGGATAGTTTAGGAATAAGAATTAAATTGCCTCAGCACTGGTTTTCAACTGATGTTAGTAATGAGTTTGAAGATGCCGAATTAATTCAAAATGATGAAATAATTAAAATTGAAACAGTTGGTGAAAATAATACTAAATTAATTGTCATTGATGTTAATGATGGTATGAGTGTTGTAACTAAATTCCCGGATGGAAAAGTTATTGGTGTTAAATATTTGGGAAATAAGGATGATTTTGAGTATATCGGAAAACCTTCTGAATTATATTATTAATTATTAATATCTTAAAGGATTTTCGACGTTTAACTCTTTTTTATATTTTTTTAGAATTTTCCATTTTTTATTTGAAGTATTTTTCAATATAACATAAGTTATATATACTATTTTTGAAAAATATTTAAAATGGAGGAAATAATATGGAAAATCGTACAGGAATTTTTACAAATGGAATAATCTGGTTTGGAGTTGCAATATCTGTTTCTGAAATTGAGGCTGGAATTCAGATTGCATCTGCATCTTCATTAAACTCTTTGTGGATTCCTTTAATACTTGGACACTTATTAGGTGGAATATTATTATTTTTAGTAGGTTATATTGGAGCAAAACTTAGAATTAATGCAATGCAGACTACTGTATCTGCTTTTGGTAAATATGGTTCAAAATTTTTTGCAACATTAAATGTTATGCAACTGATTGCTTGGGTAGCTGTATTAAATGCTCAGGGAACACTTGCTTTGGTTAGCTTAAATTTACCAGTTTCTTTTCCATTAATATCTGCAGTTCTTGCAGCACTTGTTGCATTATGGGTTTATATTGGACTTCAACGTTCATCAAAATTAACAACTGCTGTAATGTTTGTATTAATAGCTCTACTGATTATTTTATCTACTAAACTATTTTTATTAGATAATACTTCTGGTGTAACTATTTTTAGCAGTTCTAAAGCTCTTAGTTTTTGGAATATTTTTGAAATTTCAATTGCAATGCCTATTTCATGGTTACCTGTAATATCTGATTATACAAAAGACGTTGAAAAACCTGTTAAAGCAACAGCTATTTCTGCTATAGCATATACAGTTGCAAGTTTATGGATGTATTTCATAGGTGTGGGGATTGTTGGTATTGGAACCGATAATATATCTCATTCAATACTTTTAATGGGTCTGGGAATTCCTGGTGTAATAATTCTTGTTCTCTCAACAGTAACTACAAATTTCTTGGCAACAAATTCAGCAGGAGAATCTGCAAAATCTATTTACAGCAAAGTTGATCCGAAAATAGCAGGTGTTGTAGTAAGTATATTAAGTGTAATAATTGCTGTTTCAGGAATTATGGACCATTATATTGATTTTCTTTATTTAATATCATCAGTTTTTGCTCCAATGGCAGCGGTATTGTTGGTTTCATTTTATTTAGGTGATGAGAAAACAAATTCTGGTAAATGGAATTTAGTGGCATGGTTTGCAGGTTTTATTACATATCAGTTAGCCGGATTTTTTGATTCAGTATTATTTGGTCCGACTTTATTGTCAATTATAGTATCGGCAGCAATTGCATACTTTGCAGTCTTTATTAAAAGATAATTTTATTTTTTTTAACTTAATTTTTTTCATTTTTGTGTTTTTGTGATTAAACATTTTTTTGCATTTTTTAAAAAATATAATTTAAACCAAAAGATTTATATATAACTTTAAAGAGATTAATAGTTACATCTTTAATTTACCTTAATTAAAAAAAGATGCCATCAACCATTAAAGTTATATATTAATGTATATAATTTATACATTCAATGTTATGAAATATTTTCAAAATTCTTTTTTATTTGAAATATTGTGTTTTTAATGGTGTTTTATAAAAAAAGTAGGTGATAATATGGAAAAATCAGTTAATTGGACAGATAAAGTAAAATGCCTTGATGAAACAATTAGAAAAGAAATTGGAATTGAAGATGAAGATGAAGCAAAACATATCCTTATCAAAGTACAAACCAAATCTTTTGAACCTATAGAACCTGCATTTATTGTAGGTGAAGATGAAACATTTTTGGATTTATTTGTAATATCTCCTCAAGGTAGTGGAATTACTTCCACTGCAGTACTTAAAAATAACATTCAAAGTATTGGTGTAATTGGTGGGGTTTCAACTGAAAAAGTTGATCCTGGTGAAATTCCAGAAGAATCCGAAAGTTTTGATGATGTTTCTAATTTATACCAATAAGTATGGATTTAATAATTTTCAATAAACACCACATTTAATTAATCCATGCTTATTTCAACCAGTTTTCATTGTTCAAAAATATGAATTAGAAATTAGTATAAGATGATGTTTATGAAAGAAGTAAAACTCAGAGATATTGCAGATGTTTTTTCTGGATTATCTTATAGGCGTTATTTGGAAGATAATGGAAGTGAATTTGAAGTTATTGTTCAAAGATCAATTAAAAATGATGGTATTTTTGATGATTTTGAACAATTAACTCTTAAATCAGATATTAAAGATAGATATTTTTCTAAAAATGAAGATGTCTTAATGAAAATGAATTATCCTTATAATGTAGTCTGCTGTAATCGTGAAGGTTTGATTATTAGTGACAGAATAGCTATTATAAGATTAAAACAAGGATTTTCGCCTTTATTTATTTCACATTTATTAAATAATGCTCATATTAAAAAACAACTTCATGAACATGGAAACAATGAAAAAACACCTCATATTTCTTTAAAAGAAATTAAAGAATTAACTTTGCGAGTTCCTGATTTAGACACTCAGATTAAATATGGTAATCTTTTAAATGTCATTGATGAAAAGATAGCAGAAGATTTAAAACTCATCCGTCATGATAGGAATTTAAAAGAGGGCATACTGAATAAACTGTGGGATGTGGATTAAATGGATAAAAAAAATCACCATTTGGATAATTATTCTCTTTTAAAATCAATTATTTTCAAATTAAAATGTTTCGATTATGATGAAGGTAGTTATTTAATTGTTTTATATGCATTTTTATATAAATATTCATCAGACATACTTAAGGACCATTTTTTATCAGTTATTGAAGATGAAGAGTTGACTTTAGATGAAGCTTATCGGGATGATGGATATCAAATGATTTTTAAAGATGATGCATTTCACATGTTTGGATATTATTTTGATAAGTCAGATGCATTTATTGATGAAATTATTAATGATAAATATTCTGATGAGTTATTTATATGGGAATTCGTAGAATCTTTTTCAAAAAACATTTCCTTTTTTGGCGGAGGGAATTATAAGAAATATTTCTCATTTATGTATGATGTTATTAATGATTATTTTAATTTTAAATCCTTTGATTTCAACTCTGAAAAGGCTATGTATCTAAAAGATATTATTCTTACAATTTCTAAATTAAATGTATTTGATGATGATTTGTATATTGCAGATGTTTTTAATGAGGTTTCAAATTTAATTTTAAGACGTTACAATAAAACTCCTAATTATATTAATCAAATTTTATCTGCTTTAGCATTTTCAGATAAAAATCATGCTCAAAATATTTATATTCCATATTTGGAAGATGCTTCATTAATTTTTGAGATTTCAAATCATTGTAATTTTATTAATTTTTATGGAAAAGAGCCAAATATACTATTGTACTGCTGTGCTATAGTTAAATTATTCCTTGGTTTTTATGATCTTGACTATGTGTTCATTGATAATTCTAATGTTCGAGATTCTGTAGATGCTGGGGTAAAGTATTATGATTTTATTATATCTAAAATTTCTGACAATTATAAAATGAGGTCAAATAATACTCAAAAGTTGGAATTATCTAAAAGAAATACTCGTGATGAACTTGAAGCTATTTTAAGTTCTAATTTTAATATTGATGAAGATTCATTTACAGAAGACGCAGTTTTAAGTAATGCATTGGAAAATTTGGTTGACAAAATGAATTTTGATAAGGATGATAATTTTCAATTTTCAAAAGAATATGAATCTTTAAAAGATAATGAATACCTGTTTTTAATTAATCTGATTAATTCTCTTAAAAATGATGGGGTAATGGCTATATCTATTTCTCAAAGTTTTTTATCTAGAAATTATCTAAATCTTTTAAGAAAGTATTTAATTTGTGAAATTAATGCTGTTGATGCGGTTATAAGTATTCAAAATTCTATGGGAAAATATCATAATCCTGAAGTGATTGTTATATTTAAAAGGGATAGGACAGATGAAAATATATTATTTGTGGAAATGTCTGAGAAATTTTCAACTAATTTGTCTTCTGTTGGAATATCTGGGAGAAATTTCTCTTTAGAGAATTCTTCAATTGATAAACTTTTAGATGTTTATAAAAATAAAAAAGTTATTGAAAAGTTTTCTAATTTAGTTAGTATTGATGAAATTAAGAGAAATGAGTATAGTTTAGTTATTTCCCGATATGTTGATACCTTTGAAGGAGAATTTATAAAGTTAAATGATTTGAGAAATGAAAAAAAGAAATTGGAATCTAATCTAAAATTATTGGATGATAAAATTAATGATATGATGGATGATTTAGATTTATAAAATAAAATGATAGTAGATTATAATCTACTAACTTTAATTAAAGATTCAACAGGTATACCTTCAATTTCTGAAAGTCCTGCTTTATCAATCAATACAGTAACACAGGTTGGTATTCCACCTAAGTCTTTGACTGTGTGTATTACTTCACGTGCTGTTTTTCCACTTGTGATTACATCATCAACAATAACAACTTTTTTACCTTCAACAGTTCCAAAATTTGTACTTATTGTTCCTTCGTCATCACTTTCGTCACTATCTTTTCTGTGTTTATTTGGGTGGAAAATTGCAAGGGAAGCATCAACTCCACTCATGTCTTCAATGAAATCTGCCATAACAGTTGCAAATGGAATTCCACTAACTGCAATACCTACAATGGTATCTACTTCTCCATGAGTTAATGCCATGTCACTTAATGCACCTGAAACAAAATTTAGACGTGTGGAGTTACCACCAATACTTTTCCAATTAATAGCAAAGTCTACTGGTGCTTCAGCTTTTATTTCAGTAGGTTTTTGAAGTGTTAACCATCTTGCGGTATCCATACTTACATTAAGTTCATCAGCTATTTCTCCGGTTGTAAATCCGTGTTGTCTTAATTCTTGAGCCTTTTGAATTAATTTTTGTTTCATATTAACACCTATTCGAGTTCATCTAAACTAATTGGTTTATGTTCTTTGGATGATTTATTAGCTGCAATAACCATTTTGAGAGCTTTAAGACCATCTTCTCCAGTTATTTCTGGTTCTTGATTGTTTACTACAGCATTTAAGAATGAATTTAATTCACCTTTTAATGGTTCTTCATGTTTAATTTGTATATCCTGAGCAAATTTACCATATACTTCAATACTTTGTTTAATATAATCTACAGAGATGATTCCTGCAGTACCAGTTAATTCTAACTCTCTACGTTTGTATGGGGTTAACCAGTTCACTTCAATAATTCCGGTTGATTCATTATCAAAACTAACCATGATTTCAGCATGATCTTCAAATTCACTGTCATCAAAACTGCTGTTCATAGTTCCATAAACTTGAGTAACATTTTCGTCAAAAAGATAATTCATTATGTCTAAATCATGAATAGCTAAATCTATTGAAACACCAACATCTTTTATTCTTGGTGGGAGAGGTCCTACTCTTTTTGCAAATGCAGACACTATATCTCCTATAACTCCATCATCAATAAGTTCTTTAGCTTTTTGAACAGCTGGATTAAATCTTTCAACATGTCCTGTAGCTAATAAAACACCTGCTTCTTTAGCTGCAGTAATCATTTCCTCAGCTTCTTCTAAGGTGAATGCAATTGGTTTTTCAACTAAAACATGTTTTTTATTTTTTATTGCTTCCATAACTACGTCATGGTGGAATGTTGTTGGTACACAAACACTAACAGCTTCAATTTCAGGATCTTCAAGTAAGTCGCTGTATTCTGTATAGCCTTTTGCATTATATTTCTTCTCTATTTTTTTAAGTGCTCTTTCGCTAACATCACTTACAGCTACTAAATCGGCTTCTTCCATTTTATGGTATACACGAACATGGTTTTCACCCATGGCTCCTACACCAACAACTCCTACTTTAACAGTTTTCAATTTTATTCCTCCGTTTAAACATAATCTTTGAATACTCTTCCGATGCGTTTGCCAAGTTCAACTGCATCTTTTGGTGAACCTTTTTCAGTTTGCTCTTTAAGGATTTCACCTTCTTTGGTTAATAATATTGAATAAATATTAAACTCATTATCTTGCATGCGTGCAATGGCTCCTATTGGCCATTGACAACCTACACCAAGTTCTTCTAGCACTTTTTTCTCTGCAAATACTTCTTGCATTGAAATATAATCATTTAATTTGGAAATAACTTCTTTTTTATCAGAATCACGTCTAGTTATAATAGCTAATGCTCCTTGGCCGGCAGGTGGTGTAATATAATCTAGTGGAAATACATTTTTAATGTATTTTGTAAGATTCAATCGTTTAATACCCGCTTCTGCCATGATTGTAGCATCCAAATCACTTGTTAAAGCTTTTTTAATTCTAGTTTCGATATTTCCTCTGATAGGTTTAAGTTCAAATCCTTTATTGTAATGATTACAAAATGCTTCTCTTCTAAGACTGCTGGTCCCAAGTTTTGAACCAGGTCCAAGTTCGCTCCAATCTTTTGAAGAGATTAATACTTCATTCGGAGATTCTCTTTTTGGAACAGCTACAATTTCTAAGTCTTCATCTAATTCTGTAGGTAAATCTTTAAAACTATGCACAGTAAAATCAACTTTTTCTTCTAAAAGAGCAATATCTAACTCTTTTGTGAAAAGACCTTTTGAATCCATGTTATATAATTGGGATGTGGTTATTTTATCTCCTTTAGTTTTGATAACTTCCACATCAATGGATTCTCCGATTATTTTAGACAAATCAGAGCATACTTGATTTGTTTGTGCTAAAGCCAGTTGACTTCCACGTGTTCCAACAATCATTCAATTTCTCCAAATTTTTAGTATAATAATTTGTTACATTATTAAGTTATACAATTTATATATATTAAATGTTTCAATTTTTTTTAAAAATAGTTTTTATCAGCGTTGTGAAATTTTATTATATGACGAGCGATAAATGAATAGTAAGTTTTTATTATTTTCTATAGCTAAATCATAAACATCTGTATAGTTTTCAAGATATTGATGTTTTTTATTTAATTTTTTATGAATTGAAAAACCAACTTCTCCTGTAAGTATAATATCTGTATTTAAAGTGTTTAAATATTGGACCAATTTATTTTCATCAATTTCTTCACAGGTTATTCCATAATCTCCTCCAATGGAGATTAAATAATTTTCTAAATTTGAAATCATTTCAACAGATTTTTTTATTGCCTCTGTATTAATTCCAGGGTTTATTTCTTCAATTATAGTGCTGTTTTTAATAATTTTTTTGTTTGTCCTGCCGGTAACGCCATTATAATTTTTAAGACCATTAATTATTTTTTCTCTATCAATTTCTAATGTTAAACAAGTAAGAACAACACCTAAAACATTTTGCACATGATATTTTCCTGGAGCAAATGTTTTTAGTGTGAGTTTTCCGGATAATTTGTTATTATAAACAGTTTTCACATCTTTATATTTAATATCTATTTTTGTCTTATCTAAGTCATAGTCGATATTTTCACAATATAAATTTGCATTATTGTTTTTAGTTGAAAATGTGTTTAATTTTGGATGTTTGATGTTGGAATAATATTTATCATAACTTTCCTTTTCACACACTACACTTTTACAATTAAATACCTGTTTTTTAGCAGCACTTGCAGTACTTTTATTTTTTGCAATCGGATAATTTTCAACAATATTGGTTAAAAGACCTACATCTCCAATTCCGCTCACTCCAAGTGAACTTTCAAAGATTGCAGATGAATATTTTTTCAGGTTTTCACTTTCACATATTCCTTCTGCAATTTTACATATTGGATTTGCTATTTTATAAGCCAGATCAATTGTTTCTTTTATGTTTGCAGGAGTAATTGAAATATCTTTTTTTAAAATGATTTCCCGTTTGTTTTCATATAATAATGCTCCTAAACTTGATAATATTAAAGGATTTTCGTTAATTAATATTTCTTTAAGCATGAAAACAGATGAAGTCTTTCCTTTAACTCCAGTCACTTCAATTTTTATTATATCTTCTCCCCATTCATTTAAAATTTCTTTAATTATCTCATGATGGGTTTTAAAGGCATAATTAAGATTGGTATTATATGATTTGATTTCATCATTAGTTAAAGGTAGGTGAACTGGGTAAATTACTTTTAAATCACCTTTTAACTTGTCTAAATCAGTTAATTCAATAACCTCTACTTTATATACATCTAACATTTTTCGGTCAATATCGTTTAGAGTATTGTAGATGTCATATGCATAAGTTTTTTCACCTTTTTTAGCTAAACTAATAGCTATTTTAACTCCTCCGTGAGTTAAATCAATTACAAGATTATTCATTATTGCACCGAGGATTGTTTTCTAGTCCGCCTTCGCTTAATTTTTCTTTTACTTTTTCATAGAAATATTTGGTTGATGTTCTTATGAAATATGCATTTTTTTCTGCTTTTTTAAATTTAATTTCTTCTTCATAGTCTGCTTCTTCATTAATTTGACCATCCATAACAAATACCGCAGTTTTTCCTTTTTTAAGAAGTTTAACAGTAATTTCACTATTGTCTGATACAACAAATGGTCTTGCGCCTAATTTATATGGACAAATTGGAATTATGATAAATCCTCCAACTTTAGGATCTACAATTGGACCTCCTGCAGACATTGCATATGCAGTTGAACCACTTGGTGTTGAAATAATTAATCCGTCTGCTCTTACCTCTTCAATAATTTCTCCATCAACCTGTATTTCAAAGTGCATCATTTTTGCAGGTTTAGATGTCATCACTACAACCTCATTCATTGCAGTAAAATTATTGTTTTGATGTGAAACTACAAGACGTGTTCTTTTTTCTTTATAATATTCTCCTTTTAATATTGAATCTAATGCATTGAATGTATCTGGAGCTTCAATTTCTGTTAAAAATCCAACAGTTCCCATATTAATACCAAAGATAGGAATTTCAGGATTCATTTTCCCCTGTGCTCTTAAAAGTGTCCCGTCTCCTCCTAATATAACTGCCATATCACAGTCAAAATCAAAAACACTTTCACAAAGTTGTGTATAATTGATATTGAAATTAATATTGTCAATTAAATGAGCTATTTCGGGATATTCTTTTTTTGTTTTTATGATAATATTTTTTAAATCAGGATTGTTTTTAAAGTCAGTTAATTTATTGGCTAATCCTTTTTCAATGACTACTTCTCTTCCGTTTGTCAGTAAGTAGTCAATGATTTTAGCAGCAAATATTATTGATTTTTTCTGGTCAATTCGAGAAATTATTCCAACTTTTCCAATAAAATCTGTTTGATTGTTATTTAGAATATCAATCATTTGTTTGTGAAGGATTTTATTGTTTGCAGCAACAACAATTGTTTTTTCATAAATACTTAAATGATTATTAAGTTTCTCACCATATTTGTTGGTTATTATACATCCTGCTTCTTCAAGGATTAATTTTGATGCAGCAATATCTATGATTCTGCTTCCTCTTAAATCAAGAAATGCATCATATCTTCCACTTGCAACATATGAAAGTTCTAATACAACACTTCCAAGCACACGCATTCGTCTTGCGTTATCAACTAGTTTTGAAGCTTCTGAAGTACCACTTTTTGTAAATCCTCCAAGAGTCATGTTACTTATTTTGATATTGTCGCTTGGTGTTACTTTTTCATTGTTTAACCAGCAGCCTTTTCCTTTTACTGCTTCAAAAAAGTTTCCGTTAGCAAAATTACTCACAAAACCAAGCTCAACATCGTTTAATGTTGATAATTTTCCTGGATGTACGTTTGCTACAGCTATTGAAATCCCGAATGCTGGAATTTCTTTAATCGCATTGCTTGTTCCGTCAACCGGGTCAATTAGGAAAATAAATTTTGGAATTTCATCTTCATCCAAATCAGTTCTTTTTAATTCTTGAGTTAAAACAACACTTCTTTTAGTACCTTTTCCCAGCTTTAATTCTCCTATTTCCTCACTTACAATATATGATAATACTGGGGCATTTTTTAATATATTGATTATTTTATCTTCTGCAATCATGTCAATTAATGAGGTAGGGGTTCCATCGGCTCCAATTTTTACTTTTTCGCCGGATTCAACTTTTCCAACATATGGTCTGATGGCTATTCCAACTTCTCTTATCATTTCATAAGCCAAATCGGTTGCTATTTGTTTATCATGTGAATTCATTTTTATTCCTCAATAATCTCATTTTTTAAATAAACTACTGATGCAACAACAGAGGCTATATCTTTTACAACAGTTGTTGATGATTCAATATGTAGTTCTTTAATTTCAACATTACGTTTATCCATCATATAAGTTACCATTTCTTTAGCTTCATTTAATAACTTATTTTTGGGTTTATTAATTCCTTTTGTTTCAACAACACATCCCAATGAGTCTCCAATGGCTACTGCTATAACAGCTGTAATTTCATCACCAGGATTATCTGATGTTATTTGGGATAAAACACAGTTTACCATTGCACCTGCTTTAAGTTTAGGCAAATTTTCAATTTCGGTTTTTTCTCCGAGCATGCTTGATACTTTAATCAAATTTACATCTCCGATTCCAGCATCACTTAATGCATTATCAAAAGCATTTAATTTTGTTGGGCCTTCATCTTTTCCAGATACAATAGCAATCTTCATAATATTCACCATTTAAATTAATTCTTTTATAATCTATATCTCATATTAGTAATTAATATTTTTATTTGATAAAATATAATATTAATTTAGGTATGCCTTATGATTTTTAATAAATATTTATCGTTAATTTTATCCGTATGTTTTTTCGCTCTATTGCTGCTTATTGCATCTTCAGCAATAATGATTTTCGTTCCGGGAGGTTCTATTCCTTTTGTTGGTGTTATTATTATTGTAGCTTTTTATTTTTTATCTAAATTCTTTTATACATATTTGAGAAATGATGATTTTTACAAAAATAACCGCCAGTATCACAGTGATAGAAAAGATGAAAAATATTTAATTAAAGGTAAAAAAGATAATAAAAAGATTTTCATTGTTGTTTGGCTGTTATTTATATTGGTTATAGCCAGTATTTCTATGTGGTTGTATTTAATAAATCATGCTTTGATTTAATTTTTAGATTTTTTTATAATAGAGTTAAATTAAACTACCATAGTTAATTTTTAAAAAATTTCTAATCAACAATGTTTTTCAAGGTATCACTATTAAACGAATACTTTATATAAAATGGAAAAGATAACTTATTATTAATCTAATAATATTCCTTATTATGAGATTATAAAAACTGGTTTTTATTAAATTGGAGGAAAATTAATGTCAACTAAAGTTGTAGAAATTAAAACATTAAAAGTTGGAAAATATATAGTATTAGGTGGAGAAGCATCTAAAATTACAAGTTATACTACTTCATCCCCGGGTAAACACGGGGCTGCTAAAGCAAGAATTGAAGCTGTAGGTATTTTTGATAATCAAAAAAGAAGTTTAGTTAAACCTGTAGATAACAAAGTAGATATCCCAATTATTGATAAAAGATTAGGACAAGTTATTTCCATTCAAGGTAGTAACGTTCAAATTATGGATATGGAAAATTATGATACTATTGACTTACCAATGCCTGATGAATTAAAAGATGCTATTGTAGAAGGTATTGAAGTTGAATATATCGTAGCTATGGGAAATATGAAAATAATGAGAACTAGAGGATCATAAGTTCTCTTTTTTCATTTTCCTTATTTTATGATTAATCATGCTTTTAAATACTTATGAACCATGGAAATTTGCATTTTCTAGTGAAAATGAAGATATTAAAGAAAATTCATTTGGAATAATTGGTGTTCCATTTGACAGTACTGTTTCTTATCATTCTGGTTCACGTTTAGGACCAATTGTTGTTCGAGAAGCATCATTTGGTTTTGAAAAATATAATACTATTTTTAATAAAGAATTATCAACTACTTTTTATGATTTTGGGGATGTCAATGTCATTCCTGGAAACTGTGAGAAAACCTGTCAAATTGTTGAAGATACAGTTAACGAAATGCTTGATTTGAATTTAAAACCAATTATTATTGGTGGAGAACATTCTGTTTCTATTGGATCTCTAAAAGCATTATCTGAAAAATATGGTAAGTTAACTGTTGTTCATTTGGATGCTCACAGAGATTTAGCTTTTGAATTTATCGGCGAGAAATACTCTCATGCTACTGTTATGAGAAGAGTTCATGAACTTGGCGCAGATTTGGTTCAGATAGGTATCCGTTCATCTTCCGCTGATGAAGAAGAATTTGTTAAATCAACATATAACATTCAAACATTCAAAAATAAGGATGTACACAAACATATGGATGCTTTAGAATATTATTTAACTAATATTGAAGGTCCGGTTTATATTTCAATAGATATGGATGTTGTTGATCCTGCTTTTGCACCTAGTGTTGGAAATCCGACTCCGGGCGGGTTATTTATTTCTGAAATGGAAACTATTCTTGAAACATTATCTCATAAAGATATTGTTGGTTTTGATGTTGTTGAAACTGCTAGTAACAAATTAGGTGATTCTACTGCTGTTGTTGCATCAAAATTAATATATGATTTTTTAACTTTAATTGAATAGTTGAGTTTTGAATATTTTTTTGTTAAAGTCGAATTTTTTAGTAAATAAATTTAAAGTTTGATTTTTTCATGATAATCTATTTGCCATCATGTTTATTAATCAGTTCTTTTAAAATATTACTTACGAATTTTTTTAGGTGTTTATTTATGGAATTCTGTCCTGATTGTGGTGCAATGTTAATGCCAAAAAATGGTAAAATTAAATGCAGATGCGGATATGAAAAATCATTAACTGATAATGATATAGAAGAACAGTATACTATGGAAGGAGAAAAAAATCCTGAATTAAAAGTCATTGTCACTGATAACAATAATGTTGCATTACCTACTACTAAAATTACTTGTTATAAATGTGGTGGGACAAAAGGATACTGGTGGACTGTTCAGACAAGATGTGCTAAATGTGGAAATACGTGGAGAAGTTAGAGTACTGACTGTGGAATATCGATTTTTTGAGTTATACTGAATATCCATTAATTTTTGTTTATTTTATTTAAATAAGTATATAATTCTTCAATTTATTATAATGATTTGTTTTTAATTGAAATTTTTATATTAAATGGCATATATTAATTATTTAATATTTTTAGCTTATTTTAGCCAATATGTGAAATTGCATATGAAATTGCTTTAAAAAATAAATCAGATTTTAATACTGATGAAAAATATCTAGACAAACTGATTAAAAAATCTATTGCTAAATGCTCATTCAATCCAGATATTATAATACCAAAATATGAAGAAATAAATAATAAAAATATTAAATTAATTGAAACAAACAATGAAATTAACAATATTGTATCCGATATACATGTAAAAGGCAATATTTGCGATAATAATTTAAGTTAGTGATGACAAAACATAATAATAAGTGGTTAAATATGGATAACAAACAAATTATACTAATACTTGTGGTTATTGTTGTAATTTTAACAGCAATACTCTCATTTACTTTATTAACTTCCTATAAAACAGTTAATGATAGTTATGTACATGCACCAATGCCTAATGAAAAAGTAATGTTTACAGGAACATACTTAGGCCCAAATGACAGTATTTATAATTCAAATGGTGGATCTGGTGTTATTCAAGTAGGTGGTGCATATGCTATGGTAAGCACAGATAAACTTCAAGGATTAGAAAATCAAACAGTCACAGTAAAAGGATACTTTGTTGATGGTCCTGGAGATAAAGAAACAGTTCCTATCAATAATAGGTATGTTTCAGGTGTTGGTTTCTGCATAGAAGAAGTAGTATATAATTAAGCTTCATTTAAAGCAAATATTTAAACGGACATTTCAAAGAGAGATATTTATGTTGCTCACTAGATATGCACAGTTGAATGGTGATTTAATTAGAAATTTACCATCTGATATGAAATCCGAGTTGATAATTTTTGAAGGGGTTATTCCCGATGCTATAATGTCTTCTCTTTATGCTAATGATTCTTTTTATAAAAAAGAAAGATCCGAATTCTTAAATTATAGGGATGATGTTCGTGAGAAGATGTATTATGCTAGAGGTAGGCGTGAGGAATTAGCTAATAATGACCCTGATTATGATTCAGTTTCTGCTAGAATTAATATTGAAACTGATGAATGTATAGATTTTGTTAAAGAATATCCTAAGTTTAAACCTTTAATTGAATCAATAATTTATGAGGATCAGGATCTTAATGTTGTGAAGGTTGTTCCTATTGATGAGTATTTGACTGAAAATTAAATAAATTTGTATTAGTATAATTAGGTCACTCCAACAACTGGTCGATTATGGCCTTTTTTTAAATAAAATACTATTTTTATATATAATAATCTTCCTGCTAATAATGAACGTACAAAAATGTACATTATACAACAAATACTATATGGGGCCATGTTGAAATCCTAAAAATTTTTTCACTTGAAATTGCACATCGACTTATTTTTCGGATGGAAAATTAGTATTATTTTTATTTTATTATTGTATGT